>NZ_JAAGPC010000073.1:0-41267 GCF_017104595.1 Burkholderia sp. Tr-20390
TCCTCCGCCCGCGTGAGGTCGTCTCGCAGCGCATCGAGCGCCTGGTCCGTGTGCGCGCGCGCATCGCGCACGGCCTGCGCTTCCTTGGCCGAATCGCGCCGCCGCAGCGCCAGCAACCGGTTGGCGGGCCAGCGTTCGGCCGAGATCCGGTTCGACGCGATCATCACGCACTCGACCAGCGCGAAATCGCGCAGGTCGAGCATCCCCCGCCGATACTGCCGATAGCTTTCCCACAGATTCGTGCCGCACGCGACTGCCGTCAGCATCACGACGAGCACGAAGCCGGCCCGCATTCGCTGCCGGATGGAGAGGCCGCGGAGGTTCACGATGCCGGCTCGATGCGCACCGGATGCGCGCAGCCTTCTCCATCGGACGAACGCGCCGCCCCGGCCGACGCGAGGTGCCGGCCGGCGTCATGCGCCGCGGACCGCGTGGGCCCTGCCGCGGCCGCCCTCGCCCCGCTAGATCGCACACCATTCTCCCGATGAATCGTCCACGGCGCTCCCGCTGCCGCGACAGGACGCGACGGCGACCTGTGCATCGTGCCGTCGCGCATGACGCGTGCCGGGCGCCACGCGCGGCGACGTCCCGACCGCGCGCTTGCCGGCACGCGCCGGCAGCCGGCAGGCGACGCACACGGGATGCCGGCGCAGCGCGTGGCGGTAGGTGATGAACGCCGCGCCGCAATCCCGGCATCGGGTGATGTCGAGCACGCCGGCATCGACGAAGCGCACCAGCATCCAGGCGCGTGTCAGGTCCAGCGGCAACGCGCGGCACGCGGCATCGCCCTGTTCGGCATACAGCGTATAGGCCTTGACGAGCGCCTCGAGTCGCGTGCAGCCCGCCTGGTTGCGCAGGAAGCGATAGATGCTGTGGAACAGCGATGCATGAAGGTTCGCGAACCACGTCATGTACCAGTCGATCGACGACGGCAGCAACCCCTTCGGCGCGGCCACGCCGCGCACTTCGCGATACAGCCGCACGAGCCGGTCGCGCGGCAATCCGCACTCGATCTCCAGCATCTGCAGCCGCGCGCCGAGCCGGATCAGCGCCGCCGCGTGCATCGTCAGCTGCGCGTCGTCCGCGAGGCCATGCCGCCCTGCCCGGCCGTTCATGATGTTTCCTCGTCGGGTAGCGCAAGGCCGGCCAGCACCATCGCGGTATGCACGCGCACGAGATCGACCGGCGGCGTCGCGCGGGTCAGTGCGGACAGCACACCGTACCGGCCCGGCCGCAATGCGCAGATCAACTGCCCCGCGGACGCGAGCTCGTTCATGTGCTTCATCGACAGCGCGGCCAGCGCGGCGGCGACATCGGCGGTCACACCCAGGCGGAACATGCCGGTTGCGCGATCCGACTGCAGCAGTCGCTGCGCAAGCCAGAGATAGGACATGTTCAGTTCCCACATTGCATCGCTGTCGTTGGCAACCTTCATCGTTCACCTCGATTCATGCGCGATCAGGATCAATGATTCATCGTCAAAATGCGTGCCGATAATCCGGTTATTACGAACCGTTAATTTTTTTCGTTCGGCATGAATAACCGAAATTCACGGTTGCCGAACGACGCACATCGTGTGCGTGCAGCGCGCCGTCATTCAATCCTGTAGAGGGCCGCTTGCTTCGTCGCTCGCCTCGCCGCGATGCCGGCGACGCATCGAATGGCGTGCCTGCATTCACCTGCATTGCGAACTGTCGTGATTGAGTCTCGGCGATATTCCGCTGAATGTAAATGCGACGTTAGACGCAAGACAGATGCAGGACAAAAGCGACTTTAGTATTAAGACTTTCGTCTTGTACAATCCGGTTCGTTCGTGTCGGCCCGACTCCGGATTCACTTATTCAAGCGTCCTCATGAAAATTCTGATCGTCGACGATCACGCGATCCTGCGGGATGGCGTGGAGATGCTGCTGCGCCAGGGTGACGACGACACGGTCGTCGTCCAGGCGAGCAGCGCCGATGATGCGGTGCGGCTGCTCGACGATCACACCGACCTCGACGCCATCGTGCTCGACCTGAAGCTGCAGGGCATGGACGGCCTCGACGCGCTCGCCGTCTTCGCGACGATGCGCCCGGGGCTCCCGGTCATCGTGCTGTCGTCGTCCGAGGATCCCGGCGCCGTGCGCAGCGCGTTCGCGCAGGGCGCGATGGGTTACGTGCCGAAGTCCGCCAGCCCGCGCACGCTGCTGTCCGCGATCCGGATCGCCCTCAACGGCGAACGCTACGTACCGCCGCTCGTGCTCGACGACCCCGCGCTGCAGCATCAGGACGGCGCCGCTGCAGCACGCGGTTCGATGCTGACGCAACGACAGATCGAAGTGCTGCGCTATCTCGCGGAAGGCGTGCCGAACAAGGTCATCGCCGACAAGCTGGGCCTCTCCGAAAAGACCATCAAGGCGCACATCACCGCGATCTTCAAGGCGCTGAACGTCATCAACCGCACCCAGGCAGCGGCAGCCGGCAGGAAGGCCGGCCTCATCTGATCCGACGGCTGCTCGCGTCGCGACATTGCCATGCCGGCGCGGAACGCCTAAATTTTCCTCATCTTCCCCGCCCGTTCGAGGAGCGTGCGCATGACGCATGTCGACGAGCCGCCCGACGCGCCGGCCGACCATGAAGTTCCGTTCGACCTCGCCGCCGACGTGATCGCGCGCTGGCAGCGCCTCGTCGACCTGATGGCGGAAATCGTCGGCGTGCCGGCCGGGCTGATCATGCGCAACGTCGGCCGCGACATCCAGGTGCTGGTGGCGAGCCGCAACACCGGCAATCCGTTCTATCCGGGCGAATCGGCCGAACTGCACGGCTCGGGGCTTTACTGCGAAGCGGTCATCGCGAGCGGCGATACGCTGGTCGTGCCGGATGCGCGGCAATCCGCGCAGTGGCGCAACAATCCGGACCTGCGCGTCAACATGGTCTCGTATCTCGGCCTGCCGATCCGCTGGCCCGACAACACGCCGTTCGGCACGATCTGCCTGCTCGACTGCAAGGAGAATGCGTATTCGGAGCGCTACATCCGGCTCGTCGAGGAATTCCGCGACCAGATCGAGATGCAGTTGCAACTGATCCGCGCGCAGCGGATCGCCGAACGCGAACGCCAGCGCGCCGCGCAGCTGGCCGAGAACTTCCGCCGGCAAAAGGATCTCGCGACGGAGGCCGTGCACGTCAAGTCGAGCTTTCTCGCGGCAGCGAGCCACGACCTGCGCCAGCCCGTCCACGCGTTGAGCCTGTTCGTCGGCGCGTTGCGGCACGTGCCGATGCCGGCCGACGGCACGCTGCTCGTCGATCGCATCGACCAGTCCGTCAACGCGATGGACGCGCTGTTCACCGCGATCCTCGACATCTCGCGGCTCGATGCGGGCGTCGTGCCCGTCCATCGCCGGCCGTTCGCGATCGGCGCGGTGCTGGAGCGCGTGTGCCGCGAAGTCGCCGCCGACGCGCACGGGAAAGGCTTGTCGCTGTCGTACGTGCGCAGCAACGCGGTGGTCGATTCCGATCCCGTGCTGATCGAGCGCATCGCGCGCAACCTGCTGTCGAATGCGGTGCGCTATACCGACACCGGACGCATCGTCGTCGGCTGCAGGCGCACGCGCCAGCACGTTCGCCTGCAATTCATCGACACCGGGCACGGCATTCCGGCCGACCAGCAGGCGCGCGTATTCGACGACTACTACCAGTTGCGCCGTCGCGGCGACGAGCCCGAACGGGGCGTCGGCCTCGGGCTGGCGATCGTGCGGCGCCTCGCGGGGCTGCTCGACTGTCCGCTGACGCTGCGCTCCGAACCCGGGCGGGGCTCATGCTTCGAACTGCAGTTGGTGCGGCTGGACACGGCCGTGCAGCCGGGCGCCGCCGCCGACGAGATCGCCGTCGACGAGACGACGGCCGCCGCGCACCTCGTGGTCGTGATCGACGACGAAAGCGCGATCCGCGCCGGCATGTCGATGCTGCTCGAGCGCTGGGGCTACCAGGTCGTCACGGCCGCGTCGGTCGATGACGCGATCGCGTGCCTGGCATCGTGCGAGGTCCGGCCGACCCTGCTGATCTGCGACCTGCACCTGCACGGCGACCAGAACGGCATCGCTGCGATCGCGCGCATTCGCGACGAGTACAACACGGCGATTCCCGCGATGCTGATCACGGGCGACACGACCGCGCGACGGCCCGGCCGGCTGAAGCACGGCGGGTTCGTGCTGCTGCACAAGCCGGTGCCGAGCGACAAGCTGCGCGCGGCGATGGCGCGCCTGCTGCATGCGCAGGCCCCCGGGCAGCAGCGCCGGGCCGACGCGGGATAGTCGGCGGCGCACTGGCGGCATGCAAAAACGGCGGGCATCTGCCCGCCGCCGAGTCGTCTCACGCGCACCGCGTCAAGCGCGGCGCGCGTGCGGCCCCCCGCTTACTTCAACCGCGTCGCGATCTCGTTCGCCATCGCCTTCGTCGCGGCTTTCGTCGGCGCATCCGTGGCCAGTGCGTTCAGCAGGCCGAAATCGTGGATGGTGCCGTCGTAGCGCGTGGTCGTCGCATCGACACCCGCCGCGTCGAGCTTGCGGCCATACGCTTCGCCTTCGTCACGCAGCACGTCGAACTGCGCGACCTGGATCAGCGCGGGCGGCAGGCCCTTCAACTGCGCGGTGCTCGCGCGCAGCGGCGACGCGTAGATCTCGTTGCGTTGCGCTTCGTTCTTCGTATAGGCGTCCCAGAACCACTTCATCATCGGCCGCGTCAGGAAGTGCCCTTGCTGATACGCGTTGTACGAACCCGTGTTGAAGTTGTGGTCCGTCACCGGCCACATCAGCCCCTGGAAGCGGATCGCGGGGCCGCCCTTGTCCTTCGCCATCAGCGCCACCACGGCCGCCATGTTCCCGCCGACGCTGTTGCCGACCACCGCGAGGCGGCTGCCGTCGACGCCGATCTCCGCGCCGTGCGCGGCCACCCACTTCGTCGCCGCATACGCCTGGTTGATCGCGACCGGGTAATGCGCTTCCGGCGACGGCGTGTAGTTCACGAACACCGCGACGGCGCCCGATTGCACGACGAGGTCGCGCACGAGGCGCTCGTGCGTCGGGAAATCGCCGAGCACCCAGCCGCCGCCGTGAATGAACACGAACACCGGCAGCGTGCCCGTCGCGCCCTGCGGGCGGACGATCGTGACCGGCACGGACAAGCCGTCCTGTTCGATCGTGCGGTTCGACACGTCGATGCCCGACAGGTCGACCTTCGTGCCGTTCTGCGCGTCGACCAGCACCTGGCGCGCCTTCGCGGGGCTCAGCGTTTCGAGGCCGGGGCCCTTCTGGCCGTTCAGCGCGGCGAGGAATGCGCTCGTCGTCGCATCGGGACCGACGGCTTCGGCGCCGGCGGCGAACGCGGCAGGTGCGGTGGACAGTGCGGCTGCCACGGCGGCAGCGATCAGCAGCGGCTTGACGATCTTCATGGTGCAACTCCTTGGTCGAATCTTTGAATGGCGATGGATGGTTGGCAGTGCGACTGATCAGACGAGCGTGAGCGTGACGTCGATGTTGCCGCGCGTCGCGTTCGAGTACGGGCAAACGACGTGTGCGCGGTCGATCAGCGTTTGCGCGACATCGCGATCGAGGCCCGGCAGCGAAATCTTCAGTTCGACTTCGATGCCGAAGCCGTTCGGGATCGCGCCGATGCCGACGCTGCCTTCGATCGCGGCGTCCGCGGGGATCGCGATCTTGTCGCGCGCGGCGACGAACTTCATCGCGCCGATGAAACACGCGCTGTAGCCGGCGGCGAACAGTTGCTCGGGGTTCGCGCCCGCACCGCCCGCGCCGCCGAGCTCGCGCGGCGTGGTCAGCTTCAGGTCGAGGCCGCTTTCGGGCACCGTCGCACGGCCGTCACGGCCGCCGGTGGCTTTTGCATGGGCGCGGTACAGCACTTTTTCGATCGACATGACAGACTCCTTTTTCAGCAAATGAATGAAACAACCCTCGAACCGGGGACCACGTGCCGGCGGCTTCTTCGCCGGCTTCGCAGTTGTTTATCTACTCATAGATAGACAAACATCCCCAAAAAATGCAGAGGATCGATTCCTCTGCGCCATTCATCTATCTACTACATGATAGATAACAAGATTCAATAAAAAGGCGGCGAACCGCCTCCCTGCTCGTGCGCCGCCCGTCAGGACCGCGCTTTCCAGACGGCCTCGACATCCTCGAGACGCGCCCGCGTATGAAACAGCCGGCTGGCCAGCACGCTGCCCTGGAACGCCGCGTACAACGTGCGCGCCGCCGTGTCCGGCTCGCCGCTGAACTGCAGCGTGCCTTCCTTCGCGCCTTGCGCCAGCAATTCCGCGAGCCAGCGCTCGTTGGCCGTGAAGAACGCCTGCACCGCCTGCCGCACGTTCTCCGGCAGCGTTTCGATGTCGGACGCGAGCATCCCGCACAGGCAGATCAGGTTGCCGTCGCCCAGCGTGCGGCCGAACATCTTCGTGTACAGACTCAGCTTCACGTCGGCCGGCAGCGCCGGATCGATCGCCCGCACGGCCGCGAGGACTTCGTCGCTGTAGGCCGCCACCGCTTCCAGCACCAGATCGTCCTTCGACGGGAAGTAGTAGTGGATGCTCGACGTCTTCACGCCCACCAGGTCGGACAGGTCCCGATAGCTGAAGCCGTTGTAACCGCGCTGCATCATCAGCGTGATTGCATGATCGAGAATCTGTTCGCGGACGGTCGGTTTCGTTTCCATGGATCGAACTTTATCTACTCATAGATAGACAGTCAAGGACTTTTTTAAGGGTGCGATGACCATGCCTGCGAGCCCGCCGCGCAATCACGACGCCGTTCGCCTGGCCGGGCGGCTTACAACCGGCCTGCAGCACGATCGAATCGATGCGACACTTCACGCCGGGCCACGCGAATCGCGGCGCGACGTCCATCGGCTGGACGGACGTGCCGGCACACGATGACCGCGTCGCATCCGGCCCCGGCATCATCGGCCCGCCCGCTGCGTCGGGCCGCACAAGGAGAACAAGTCGATGTTTTCGTGGTTTGAACGGCGCCTGCCGACTTTCCCGCTCGAAGATCCCGTCACGCCGCCGCGGGGTTTCTTCTCGTTCGTCGGGGCGTGCACGAAAGGCGCGCGCAGCTGGATCCTGCTGATCGCGCTGACGTCGGCCGCGCTGGCCGCGTACGAAGCCGCGCTGTTCGCGATGATGGGCCGCGTGGTCGACTGGCTCGCGTCCTCGACGCCGGCCGATTTCGGCGGCCGGCACTTCGGCACGCTCGCCGGGTTCGCGGCGATCCTCGCCGGCAGCGCGCTGCTGATCGCGCTGCATACGATGGTCAAGCACCAGGTGCTCGCGATCAACTTCCCGATGCGGCTGCGCTGGCTGTTTCACCGGCTGATGCTCGACCAGAGCCTGTCGTTCTACGCGAACGAGTTCGCGGGCCGCGTGACGACCAAGATCATGCAGACCGCGCTCGCGGTGCGCGATGCGCTGTTCATGTCGGTCGACGTCGTGATCGGCGTCGCCGCGTACCTGATCGGCATCCTCGCGCTCGCGGCCAGCTTCGACTGGCGGCTGATGATCCCGCTCGCGCTGTGGGCGCTCGGCTACGGCCTGGCGTGCGCGTATTTCGTGCCGCGCCTCGGTGCCGTCGGCAGCCGCCAGGCCGATGCGCGCGCGCTGATGACGGGCCGCATCACCGATGCGTATTCGAACATCACGACCGTCAAGCTGTTCTCGCACACGCGGCGCGAAGCCGACCACGCGCGCCGTGCGATGGAGGCGTTCAAGGCGACCGGCGACGCGCAGATGCGGCTCGTCAGCGCGTTCGAGGTCGTCAATCACCTGCTGTCGACGCTGCTGCTGGTCGGCTCGACCGGCCTCGCGCTGGTGCTGTGGATGCATGGCCAGGTGAGCGCGGGCGTCGTCGCGGCGGTGATCGCGATGGCGCTGCGCCTGTCGAGCTACTCGCACTGGATCATGTGGGAAATGACCGAGCTGTTCGAGAACGTCGGCACGATCCAGGACGGCATCAACACGCTGACGAAGGTGCACAGCGTGGTCGACGCGCCCGACGCGAAGCCGCTCGTGGTGCAGCGCGGCGGGATCGTGTTCGACAACGTGCAGTTCGCGCACGAGGACAACGATCGCGCGGTGTTCGACGGGCTGAACCTGACGATCCGGCCCGGCGAGCGGATCGGACTGATCGGCCGCTCGGGCGCCGGCAAGTCGACGCTCGTGAACCTGCTGCTGCGCTTCTACGACGTGGGCGGCGGCACGATCCGGATCGACGGGCAGGACATCGCGCACGTGACGCAGGACAGCCTGCGCGGCGCGATCGGGATGGTCACGCAGGATACGTCGCTGCTGCACCGGACGATGCGCGAGAACCTGCTGTACGGGCGCCCCGACGCGACCGAGCGCGAGATGCACGACGCAGCCGTGCGCGCGGAAGCGTCCGAGTTCATCGGCCGGCTGCGCGATCGCCATGGCCGAAGCGGCTACGACGTCGAGGTCGGCGAGCGCGGCGTGAAGCTGTCGGGCGGCCAGCGGCAGCGCGTCGCGATCGCGCGCGTGATGCTCAAGGACGCGCCGATCCTCGTGCTCGACGAGGCGACCAGCGCGCTCGATTCCGAAGTCGAAGTCGCGATCCAGCGCAGCCTCGACGACCTGATGAGCGGCAAGACGGTGATCGCGATCGCGCACCGGCTGTCGACCATCGCGGCGATGGACCGGCTGATCGTGCTCGACGAAGGGCGCATCGTCGAGGAAGGGACGCACCAGCAGTTGCTGCAGGCCGGTGGTATTTACGCGGCGCTGTGGGCGCACCAGAGCGGCGGGTTCCTCGGTGAGACGGCGGATGTGGAAAGCGCGGAGCAGTGAGCCGTGGCGGCATCGCGATCAGCGGCGGATTCGGCCGCGATCGCTTTGCCGTCAGCCGAACCTCGTCGCCCGGTATCCTGCCGCACGACGCAGATACAAGGAACCGTTATGACCACGCGACCGGATATCGCCACTGCGCTCGACGCGCCCGATTCGGTGCTCGAGGAAGACGAGCAGCGATTCGTGAACCAGATTCGCCGGCACGGATGGTTTCGCACGGAAGTGTTTGCAGAGGGAGACGATCCCGGGTTCTCGTTCACGACCGGGCTGTGGGTCAACCACGGTTTTCCGGAAATCATCGTGTTCTCGTTGCCGGCGCGCATCGTCCACGACGTGCTGTGGGACGTCTACCGGATGGTCGCGGCCGGTACGCCCCCTCCGGTCGGCGAAGTCACCGCATCCCTCTACTCCCATGCGAACGCGCTCCTCATGCCGGTCGAGAAAGCGCACTACGAAGCCCATCTCGGCTGGAATCGATGGTTCTACGGCAACGACGACTTCCCGTGCGTCCAGTTGCTGTGGCCCGACCGCAACGGGATCTTTCCGTGGCAGCCCGAAGCGGATGACACGTTGAATGCCGCACAGCCGCGGCTGTTCGCATCGGGCGACGCTTGCCACTGATCTGCGCACGGGATCGTGCGGCACGCCCGTCGCGATGCGCGGGTGGCCCGCCCGCGCCGCCCATTCGTTGCGCGCACACCCATCTCCGCGCCGCCTCATAACGATCCGAAAATTTATTGGTTCCCTCGACGATGCGCCGTCCGTATCGTTCACCGACTCGTCAGACCAATCGACCAACGGGGGAATCCAACAATGAAACAGATCCGTTCATTCGCACTGCTCGCGCTGCCGGCCGCGCTCTACGCCGCCGGCGCGCACGCACAAAGCAGCGTCACGCTGTACGGCATCGTCGATGCGGGCATCGCGTACGTGCACAACGCGCAGAACGCGAACGGCAGCAACGCGTCGAGCCTCGTCAAGTTCAGCAGCGGCAACCTGTCGGGCAGCCGCTGGGGGCTGCGCGGCACCGAGGATCTCGGCGGCGGCCTGGCCGCACTGTTCCAGCTCGAGAACGGCTTCAACATCGGCACGGGCGCGCTCGGCCAGGGCTCGCGCGAATTCGGCCGCAAGGCCGTCGTCGGCCTCGTGAGCAGCACGTACGGCACCGTGACGCTTGGCCGCCAGTACGATCCGGTCGTCGATCTCGTGCAGGGCCTCACGCAGGACAACTACTTCGGCGGCGTGTTCGCGACGCCGGGCGACCTCGACAACTACGACAACAGCCTGCGCGTCAGCAACTCGGTGAAGTACACGAGCCCGCTGATCTCGGGCTTCCAGTTCGAAGGCCTGTACGGCTTCGGCGGCGTGGCGGGCGCCACCGGCAGCGGCCGCACGTACAGCTTCGGCGCAAGCTACGCGAACGGCCCGCTGTCGCTCGGCGCCGGCTTCTTCTACGCGAACGGCGGCTCCACCGTCGCGAACGGCGTGCGCACGTGGTCGAGCAGCTCGGACACGCTGTTCAACACCGTGATCAACCAGGGCTTCTCGAGCGCGAAGTCGATCCAGATCGTGCGCGTGGCCGGCCAGTACGTGGCCGGGCCCGCCACCTTCGGCCTCGCGTATTCGAACACGCAGTACGGCGCGGACACGCTGTCGGCGTTCAGCCAGAACGCGAAGTTCAACAACGGCTCGGCGTTCTTCAACTGGCAGTTCTCGCCGGCGCTGCGCGCGGGCGTCGGCTACAACTACACGTCGCTGACGGGGCCGAGTTCCGCGCACTACAACCAGGTCAACCTCGGCGCGGACTACGCGCTGTCGAAACGCACCGACCTGTATGCACTGTTCGGCTACCAGAAGGCGAGCGGCAACACGCTCAACGCGAACGGCGCGGTCGTGAAGGCTGCCGCGTCGGTCGGCTCGTACGGCGTGAACTCCGGCACCGATACCCAGGAACTCGCGATCGTCGGGATTCGCCACAAGTTCTGAGCGCGTCGCCGCACGGCAACGACGACGACATCGACGACAGCCGGCAGGCGCGCACCGCGGTGCGCGCCTGTGGCGTTTACACTGTCGCGATCCCGTTCCGCACGACACCAGGAGGCCGGCATGCTGACCGTATGGGGGCGCCGCAATGCATTCAACGTCCAGAAGGTGATGTGGCTCGTCGACGAGCTCGCGCTTGCGCATCGGCACGTGCCGGCCGGCGGGCAGTTCGGCGTGCTCGACACGCCCGATTTCTTGGCGATGAACCCGCACGGGCGCATACCCGTGATCGACGATGGCGGCACGGTCGTCTGGGAATCGCACAGCATCCTGCGCTACCTCGCCGCGCGTTACGGACGCCCCGGCTTCTGGCACGACGACCCCGCCGAACAGTCGCGCGCCGACCGCTGGATGGACTGGTCGCAAACCACGTTGCAGCCGACGTTCCTGAACGGCGTGTTCCGGGGCTACTTCCGGACGCCGCCCGAGCAACGCGACACGGTGCGCGTCGAGCAAAGCATCGCGCAGTGCGCGCAGCACTTCCGGACGCTCGATGCGGCGCTGGCCGGGCAGCCGTTTCTCGCGGGTGATTCAATCACACTCGCCGACATCGCGGCCGGCACGCACCTGTATCGCTACTTCGAACTCGACATCGCACGGCCGGACCTCCCGCACGTGCAAGCGTGGTACGAGCGGCTGCAAGCACGGCCCGCGTATCGCACGCACGTGATGATTCCGTTCGACGATCTGCGCGGGCGGCTCGATTAGGCAATCGCGTATCGCGCCGGCAGCAGAACGGCTTGTAGGAAGGTTGTAATCACAACGGCGTATGTTGCCGACCTGTACGCCCGCCCGATGCATGCGACGCGGGTCATGACTGACCAATCCCACAGGCAAGGCAATGAGCGCTCAGGACATTGCAGTCAATGTCACGGCCCGGACGGACCAGGCGGTTGCCGCGCATCGCAACGCCGGCCTCGACGCATTGCGCGCCTGCCTGACGTTGCTGGTCGTGTTTCACCACTGCGCGATCACGTACGGTGCGCTCGGCGGGTGGTACTACCACGAGGTGGCCGCGGGGCCGTCGGTGGAATCCGCGCTGTTGACGCTCTTCTGCGCGATCAACCAGGCGTTCTTCATGGGCCTGTTCTTTTTCCTGGCGGGCTACCACACGCCACCATCCCTCGATCGCAAGGGCGCCCCCCGCTTTCTGGCTGACCGGTTTCTCAGGCTCGGCTTGCCGCTGCTGGTGTATGGGTTTCTGATCGGCCCCGCCACGATCGCACTGGCGCAGTCCGCTGCCGGGCACCCGTTTGAAGACACGCTCGGCCGCCTGTGGCGCCACGGCACGTTCGACAATGGCCCGATGTGGTTCGCCAAGGCTTTGCTGATTTTCAGTGCGGCTGCGGCACTCTGGAGCGCCGCGTTCGCGCGCACCGCGAGCCGGCCTGAGCAGCATCCTTTCCCCTCGGACAGGACCTTGGCCTCGGCGGCATGGCTGACCGGGATCGCGGCGCTGGCGTTGCGGTCGCGATGGCCGATAGGTGTCAACGTATGGGGGCTTCAGCTCGGGTATTTCGCCAGCTACGTCGTGCTGTACGCAGCAGGTTGCCGGGCAGCACGCGCACGCTGGCTCGAGCATCTTCCGCCACGGCAGGTCGACACATGGTGGCGCATCGCGCTGCTGACAATCCCTGTCCTGCCCGTCGCCTACCTTCTCGCGAAGCACGTTCCCGCATTGCATGGCCGTCCGGTTGACGTGGTGTACGCGTTCTGGGAGCCACTGGTCGCATGGGGCACGATACTGTTTCTCGCCAGCCGCTTTCAGCGACGCTTCACTCGACTGACGGGCGTGTGGCAGCCGCTGGCGCGACGCGCCTACACGATCTACATCATCCATCCGCCGGTGCTGGTCGGCGTTGCCCTCGCATGGCAGAACGTGCCGGCGGCCCCGTTCCTGAAGTTCGCCGCGACCGGCGGCATCGCATGCGTCGCGTGCTACCTGATCGCAGGACTGCTGCTTCGCGTGCCCAGGTTCGCATCGATCCTGTAACTGCTGCGTCAGCGTCGCCGCATTCCACCGAATCCGCTCCCGCCGCCGAACGGACGCATGCCGCCGAACCCGTGCCCGACAGTGCCGGCCGGAAACGCACCGTGGTGAAAACCGGCGCCGATCGGCACGCCGACGCGGTGATGGTCCACCCCGTTGAAGTGGACGACGTGATCGAAGTGGTGGAAATGATGGAAGTGGTGGAAGCGATCGACGAACACGAAGCCCACACCTGCGCCGATGAAAAGCGGCGGCCCCCAGTACCCCAGGTCCGCATACGGATAGTCCGCTGCCGGATACCATAAAACACTACCATCGGCGCTCTGCACGAACTGCCATGTGCCATCGTCCTGCAGGCACGCACGCCCGACGATTTGCTGCTCGGTGCCGTCGATGTTCGCTCGCGCGACGACCGCCCGGCAGTTCGTCGTCTCGTCCGCCAGATCGTCGTACGTTTGCGCAAAGACCGCCGCGGAACAGCCGAGACAGACGATACCTATCCCGGATCGAATCCAGTTGCACATGATCGGCTCCTGCCTGATTGCCCCCGACCACTCGATCGCGGGCGCCGCTGACGGCGCCCGGCAGATCGGATTGCTCGCGCACGATTCATCACGCGGCGCTCACGCGCCGCCGCATCGTGCAGGGTCTCCTGACGGCTAAACGATGCAGCGCGCGGGCTTATTCCAGGGGTCTGATGTGAATGATCGACGCAGGAACCGTCGATTGGCGCCCGGCCTAGCGCCTGGCGAAGCGGTAGGCAGCCGCTGCCGTGATCCCGAATACCAGATGGGCCACGAGTGTGATCGCGCCACGAACCGGAATGAACCACGGGAAGATCGCGGTGAACGCGTACAGGTTGACGCCGTACAGAATGAGGCCGAACGCGCCGCCCACGAAGAGCGAGGCCGCGAGCGACAGGTTGCGAATCAACTTCGCCAGCACAGCCGCGTAGACCAGCGACAGCACCAGATGCACGAGGGTCGCCACCGCCATGACGATCGGATCGAAGCCGGCGGACGCCCCGAGCATGCCGCGCCCCATCACGATGGCTGCCGTGAGGCGTGTGTCGCGCAGCAGGTTCCCGATCGCGTCGTCACCGACGATCGGCCAGAGCAGCAGCTCGATGACGGTCGAACCGACCGCCGCACCGAACGCTGCCCAGAGAACCGGGGCGACACTGGCTCGTTTCAATTGACGCTCCCGTCGCAACCGGCCGATGCATCGAAGCGACTTGCACCCCACCCGCTCCGGCGCCGGCCGCACAGCGCGTGCCGGTGAACCGGAACCCGAACCGGGCAGCCACGCAAGATTACGACGCCCCTTCGCAATCCGACCAGTAAGCGAAAGGATCGCGATGTTTCGGATAGTTCTCGTCCAGCCATTTCAGCAACGTCGCCCGCGCGTTGTCCATGTCGGCTTTCAACGACGAGGTCGTCAGTTCGTGCACTTCGATGGACTTTTCGCGATCGATCACGAAGCAGTTCCAGTCGGGGCCGTCGAGATCCGGATCGTCGGACGCCTTCGACGACTTGCCCCAGCCCAGTCCCTTGCGTGCGTCGATGTAGTACCGCGGATGCACTTTCAGGTACGACATTTCGCCGCCCTGCAGGCTGCTCTCCGCGCGCAGCACGTCGTGTCCGTCGACGATCTGCGTGACTTCCGGCAACCGGCGCGCTCGCCATCCGACGGGCAGCGTCGCGATGGCCTTGACGCTGTCGTACATCCCCCACTCCAGCCCCCACGCTTCGGCCATGCGCTTCATGAATGCGTTCGCATTCGGATAGCCGCGCAACTGGATCCGGGTCGACAGCGTGACTTCGATACCGCCGCGCCCGCCGGTGCCGGCGGATGCATCGTCCGCGCTCGCTTCGAACGGATTGCCCGGACGCGACGCGCGCGTCGCGTCCGTGGGCGCCATGCCCGAAAACAGCTGGTCGAGCGCGGCACGCGCTTTCGACGACTTGTCCGGCTTGTTCATTGTTGACCTCGCTTGCATCCGCACGGATGCATCCCTTTTCGAATCTCGTTCATCTCTCCACCTCATCGTTTTTCGCGGTCGCATTGTCGTCGATCCGGCGGCCCGAGCCTAGTGCCGCGTATCGCACAACGCTTTTTCGCTGCCACAGCTATCGTGGCGGGCCGACACGATACCCTATAGCCGGCACTAGCCGCCTGCCCCCACCGCCGCCCGCATCCGCTCCATCAACGCCAGCACCTCAGGCCGATTCTCCCCCTTCGCATGCACGAAGTAATACCTGAGCACCGAATCGACTTCGTGCGGGCTCACGCGCACGAGTTCGCTGCGCTTGAGATAGGCGTCGGCGAGCGGTACCCGCGCCAGCGCCACGCCGAGCCCGGCCTCGGCGGCGGCCAGCACGAGGTTGTAATCCTCGAAACGGCGATCCTGCGCGCGCGGCTTGAACGGCACGCCCAATGCATCGAACCACGTGCGCCAGCCAGTCACGTCGGAATCGTGCAGCAACGGCATGTCGAGCAACGCGGCATCGCCGCGCCGGCGGCGCGCCTTCGCCAGTTGCGCGGCGAGCCGCGGATGCGCAACCGGATAGAGCCGTTCCGGCATGAACGCACGGGTGTCGAGCTGACGCCAGTTGCCGCGCCCGTACCGGATCGACAGGTCTGCTTCGCCGCCGGCGATATCCACGTTGCGCAGATCGATGCCGAGTTCGATCCGCAATGCGGGCGCCTCGCTCTCGAGTGCATGCTGGCGCTCGAGCAGCCAGAGCTGCGCGAAGGCCGGCACCACGCTCATCCTGACCAGCCGCGGCGTACGCGGCGAGCGCCACTGATCGGCCGCACTGTCGATGATCGCGAACGCCTGCTCGATCCGGCCGACGAAGCGCTGGCCGTCCGGCGTCAGGCGCACACCGCGCGCATGGCGTTCGAACAACCGCAGGCCGAGCCAGTTTTCGACAGCGGCCACCCGCCGGCTGATCGCGCCGTGCGTCACGCCGGAGACATCGGCCGCGGCGAGGAACGAACCCTCGCGCGCGACCGTGCACACCGTCTCGAGACTCGCGAGCGGCGGCCGCGAACCCGGCGCCGGCGCTGCGGCGGGCGACGCCGCCGGTGCGCGCTTTGCGCGGGTTGAAGCGCCGGCCGGCCGCCGGCTCGAGCTGTGAATCATGGTCATATCTGCGTGCTGATCTGTGCGCTAGCTTAGCATCTTGCCACGCCTCATCATGGCCGCATGAACACGCTCTCCACCCCGTCGTCGCGCACTGCGCGGCAGCCGCTGATCGCGGCCGGCGCGGTCGCCTTCACGATCGTCTCGTGGGCGTCCGCTTTCCCGTTCATCCGGATCGGCCTGCATGGCCTGACACCGCTGCAACTCGCGGCGGCGCGCTTCGCCACGGCGGCCGTGCTGATCGTCGCGTGGCTCGCCGTGCGGCGGCCGCGCGTGCCGACCCGGGGCGACGCGCTGCGCTTCCTGCTGTGCGGCTTTCTCGGCATCGCGCTCTACAACGCGCTGCTCAATACCGGCGAGCAAACCGTCTCGGCCGGCGCGGCGAGCTTCATCGTGAACACGCTGCCGATCTTCACGGCGCTGCTGGCCTCGGTGTTTCTGGGCGAGCGCTTCAACCGCTGGGGCTGGCTCGGCTCGCTGGTCAGCCTCGCCGGCATCGCGGTGATCGCGCGCGGGCAGCCGGGCGGCCTCGTCCTCGGCGCCGGCAGCACGCTGATCCTCGGCGCGGCCCTGTGTTCGGCCAGCTATTTCGTGCTGCAGCGGCGGCTGATTCCGGTGTACGGCGCGCTGGCCTGCACCGCGTACACGCTGCTCGCCGGCGCGCTGCTGCTCACGCCGTGGCTGCCGGGCGCGCTCGTGGCGCTGGGCAGCGGGTCGCGCGACACCGCGCTGGCCGTGCTGATGCTCGGCATCTTCCCCGCCGCACTGGGTTACGCGACCTGGACCTTCGCACTCGGCTACTTCGGCGCGGCGCGCGCCGCCAACTTCCTCTACCTGACGCCGGCGGTCGCGACGGTCTTGTCGATGGTGCTGACGGGCGAGCGACCCGGCATCGAGACGGTGTGCGGCGGCCTGCTGGCGATTGCCGGCGTGATCTTCGTGGCGTTGCGCGGACGTTCTTAGGCTCGCAGCCGAATCGGGCCGGCCCGATCGCCCCGACGATCCGCAAGCGAGCCGGTCGGGACGAACCCCGGCATCTGCAAAGCGGAATGCATCGCGTGGGTCGCCTACCCGCGCCCGGTCGTCGACGCTGCCGGGCTCGACCGTTAGTTGCATTAAAACGAGGATATCGATCGCGATGAAGCATGGCCCCGCAACCGGATGCGCAATCGAAATCGTCCAAACTGTGCAGACAAATCGACCGAACAGTTCCGGATTGACCGTGCATCAGTGTCCATGGCTTCGTTCCACCCGCCGGCCGAATAATGGATGCGTTCGTAAGGCCGTCGACAGCGAATCGCAGCCTGTGGCCTGCCGCGGCGCACGATTTCCGGCATCCGGCGCCGTCGAATTTCGGGCGCTGGTCGCACTGCGCCCGCCCCGCTACGTGATTCGCTGCAGCGCGCAAAATCGGCTTCATATATATTCATACGAATTGCACCGTTTCAGGCCCCGATTCGCCCGTTCACCCGGGCGGCACGTCGCGGGGCAGGACGCGATGCAGTGAAGCCCATGATGGGTATGGAGACTCGTCCGATCGCCCCGACCTCGCCGTCGGCCGGTCGAGACGCCAATAGAAAGACATTCAAATCGGAGATGGCAGATGGAACGAAGCACTGTCGGCATGCGCTGCAAACCCCTGATCACCGTCGCACTGGCTGCCGCCGCATTCGCGGCCGCGTCGACCGCGATGGCCGACCAGGTCGTCAAGATCGGCAGCGTCGAACCGACGACGGGCGGCATCTCGCACCTCGGCAAGGACAACGAGAACGGTGCGCGCCTCGCGGTCGAGGAAATCAACGCGAAGGGTCTCACGATCGGCGGCAAGAAGATCACGCTGCAACTCGATGCACAGGATGACGCGGCCGACCCGCGCCAGGCTACCCAGGTCGCGCAGAAGCTCGTCGACGACAAGGTCGTCGCCGTCATCGGCCACCTGAACTCGGGCACGTCGATCCCGGCGTCGAAGATCTACAGCGACGCGGGCATCGTGCAGATCTCGCCGTCGGCCACGAACCCGACCTACACGCAGCAAGGCTTCAAGACGACCTACCGCGTGGTCGCGACCGACGCGCAGCAAGGCCCGGCGCTCGCGAGCTACGCGCAGTCGAAGGGCGTGAAGAGCGTGGCGGTGATCGACGATTCGACCGCATACGGCCAGGGCCTCGCGAACGAGTTCGAGAAGAAGGCGAAGGCGCTCGGCCTGAAGGTGCTGTCGCACGACGCGACCAACGACAAGGCGGTCGACTTCCGCGCGATCCTGACGAAGGTCAAGGGCGAGAACCCGGACGCGATCATGTACGGCGGCATGGACGCCACCGGCGGCCCGCTCGCGAAGCAGGCGAAGCAGCTCGGCCTGCGCGCGAAGATCCTGTCCGGCGACGGCGTGTGCACCGACTCGCTGGCCGAGCTGGCCGGCCCGGCGGCCGACAACGTGCTGTGCTCGCAGGCCGGCGCCGCGCTCGAGAAGATGCCGGGCGGCGCGGACTTCCTCGCGAAATACCAGAAGCGCTTCAACCAGGGCATCAAGTTCGATGCGCCGTTCGCGTATGACGCGGTCTACATCGCGGTCGACGCGATGAAGCGCGCGAATTCGACCGAGCCGGCGAAGATCCTCGCGGCGATGCCGGCGACGAAGTACGAAGGCGTGATCGGCACGACGACGTTCGATTCGAAGGGCGACCTGACGCACGGGATCATCTCGATCTACGGCTACAAGAGCGGCAAGAAGACCTTCCTCGACCAGGTGAAGATGTAACCCGACGCGGCGCCGGTGCGACGGGAACGCCACCCGTCGGCGCCGGCGCCGCGCGGGCCGAATTCTGATTCACGGAGACGAAGCATCATGTGTGCAATGGCGTATGCGGAATTTCAACAGGAGTTGAAGAAGGCACAGCTGACGGCGCGCGAGTTCGCCCGCCTGATCAAGATGAACGAAAGTTCGATCACGAACTATTCGAGCAAGGGCACGGTCCCGTCCCACCTCGCGGTCATCGCGAAACTGATCGGCACGATGGCGGCGCACGAGATCGATTTCCGGCGCGTGATCCGACAGATGCGGATCGAACCGAAACGGCCGCGCGGCGGCGGTGCGTTTCCTGCGGTGGAAAAACCACGTTCCAGAAAAACGGCGAAAGCCGACGCCTGAGCACAGGCATGCGTCGACAACGGCACGGGGCTTGCCGCTCGACGCTGAATCGAATGTCATCTCACGGGCAACGCGACACGCGACGCCCGACCAATCACCCCACCGCCCGCATGTGATCGAGCAGCGCCTGCAACGGGTGCCGCACCTGCTTCGACGACATCCGCTTCACCTGGCTGCGGCACGAATAGCCGGTCGCCAGCGCCTCGCCTTCGTCCTCCGGCCCGTCCACGTGTGACGCCCACGACTGCGCGTAGATCGTCTTCGACGTCGCGAGATTGCGCGCCTCGTGCCCGTAGGTACCCGACATCCCGCAGCACCCGGTCGCCTGGACCTTCAAGCGCAGCCCGCGCCGCGCGAATACCTGGGCCCATTGCTTGCCGCTGTCGGGCGCATTGGTCTTCTCGGTGCAGTGCGGCAGCAACCGGTACGACGTGGGCACGCCGCCGACACCGTCGCCAGTACCAGCCTCCGGCAACGCCTGCAGCAACCACTCCTGCGGCAGCGCAACTTTCGGCACATCGGTGAGCCCCGTCACCTTCAGGTACTCCTGCCGATACGTGAGCGTCATCGCCGGATCGAGGCCGACCAGCGCGACACCCGAGCGCGCCAGCGCGGCCAGCTGCGTCGCATTGCGGATCGCCGCCTGCTCGAACGCGCGCAGGAAGCCCTGCACATGCAGCGCCTTGCCGTTCGGCGCGAGCGGCGCGAGCCACACCTGGAAGCCCATACGCGCCGCCAGCTCGATCAGCGTCGCCAGTTGCTCGGTATCGAAATAGCGCGTGAAGGTGTCCTGCACGATGACGACGCTGCGTGCGCGCTGCGCGTCGCTCAACGCGGCGAGCGCCTGCGGATCGGCCGGCTTCACCTGCCATTGACGGATCACCGCCGCGAGATCGAAGCGGCTCAGCAGCGGGCTGTCGACCATGCCGACGTGCCGCTCCAGCACCGCGCGCACCCATCCCGAGCGCATCAGCCCGTTGTACAGCGCGGGCACCCGCGCCATCCACGGCATCGTGAATTCGAGCGAGCCGATCAGGTAGTCGCGCAGCGGCCGCAGGTAACGCTGGTGATACAGCTCGAGGAAGCGCGAGCGAAACTCCGGCACGTTCACCTTCACCGGGCACTGCCCCGCGCACGACTTGCACGCGAGGCACCCGGCCATCGCGTCGTACACCTCGTGCGAAAAATCGGCTTCGCCGCTGCGCGCCGCGCGGCTGTTGCGCCAGCGCGTGGCAAGACCGCCCAGGAACGGCTGCCGCGCACGCGCCGCCGCGACGACGTCGACGCCGGCCTGCCCTTGCAGGCGCAACCATTCGCGCATCAGCGACGCACGCCCCTTCGGCGATTGCACGCGTTCGCGCGTCGCCTTCCACGACGGGCACATTGCATCGTCCGGATCGAAGTTGTAGCACGCGCCGTTGCCGTTGCAGTGCATCGCGGTGCCGTAGCTCTGCCATACACGCTCGTCGATCTGCCGGTCGTGGTCGCCGCGCGTCGGCACTTCGTCGATCTTCAGCAGCCGCATCGTGTTCTCCGGCGGCGTCGCGATCTTGCCCGGGTTGAACTGGTTGTGCGGATCGAACGCGGCCTTCAGTTGCTGCAGCGACGGATACAGCTCGCCGAAGAACGCCGGCGCATATTCGGAGCGTACGCCCTTGCCGTGCTCGCCCCACAACAGGCCGCCGTGGCGCTGCGTGAGCGCCGCCACCGCATCCGACACGGGCCGCACCAGCGCCGCCTGCTTCGGGTCCTTCATGTCGAGCGCCGGCCGCACGTGCAACACGCCGGCATCGACGTGCCCGAACATCCCGTATTGCAGCCCGTGGCCGTCGAGCAGCGCGCGGAATTCGGCGATGTACGCGGCAAGGTTTTCGGGCGGCACCGCGGTGTCCTCGACGAACGGCTGCGGGCGCGCCTCGCCCTGCACGTTGCCGAGCAGGCCGACCGCGCGCTTGCGCATCGCATACACGCGCTTCACCGCGTCGTCGCCGGCCGCGAGCGTGTGGCCCAGGCGCTCCACGCTCGAATCGGTGCGCAGATGATCGACGAATGCGCGCACGCGTGCGTCGACGTCCTCCGCATCGTCGCCGCTGAATTCGATCAGGTTGATGCCAAGCGTCGGCCGGGCATCGTCCTGCGGGAAATACTCGGCCACGCTGCTCCACACGAAGTCCTTCATCGCCAGCATCAGCACCTTCGAGTCGACCGTCTCGATCGACAGCGGCTGGTGCGCGAGCAGCGCGCGCGCGTCGCGCAGCGCGTCCATGAAGCCCGCATAGCGCACGTTGACCAGCACCGAGACCTTCGGGATCGGCAGCACGTTGAGCTTCGCCTCGACGACGAAGCCGAGCGAGCCTTCCGCGCCGCACAGCACGCTGTTCAGGTTGAAGCGGCCGTCCGGTTCGCGCAGGTGCGCGAGGTCGTAGCCGGTCAGGCAGCGGTTGAGCTTCGGAAACTTCGCTTCGATCAGCGCCGCCTTGTCGTCGCTGATGCGCCGCGCGGTGCGGTAGACCTTGCCGATGCGGTCCTCGCGCGCGCAGCGGCGCTCGAGCTCGTCGTCCGCGAGTGCTTCGCTGTGCAGCTGCTCGCCGCCCATCAGCACGAAATCGAGCTCGAGCACGTGGTCGCGCGTCTTGCCGTACGTGCAGCTGCCCTGCCCGCTCGCGTCGGTGTTGATCATTCCGCCGACGGTCGCGCGGTTCGACGTCGACAGTTCCGGCGCGAAGAACAGCCCGTGCGGCTTCAGTGCCGCGTTGAGCTGATCCTTGACGACGCCCGCCTGCACGCGCACCCAGCGCTGCTCGACGTCGATTTCGAGGATCCGGTTCATGTTGCGCGACAGGTCGACCACCACGCCGTCGGTCAGCGACTGCCCGTTGGTGCCCGTGCCGCCGCCGCGCGCGGCCACCGCGACGTCGCGATGCGCGGGCTCGGCGAGCAGCCGTGCCAGCAGCCGGACGTCGTCCGCATGCGCGGGGCAGATCACCGCTTGCGGCAGACGCTGGTAGATCGAGTTGTCGGTGGCCTGCACCGTCCGGTTCGCATGGTCCGCGCGGATTTCCCCGGCGAATCCGGCGGCCCGCAGCGCGGCGAGAAAGTCACGGTACGCATGCGCGGGCGGGCTGGCGGGACGGGGCAACGAGGCGATCGACATGGGGCAAAAGCGGCAACGTGAGTGGAACCGGCCGGCTCGCATGGCCGAAACATGATTTTTTAGCAAGTTTCCACGCGACCGGGAATTCCAGTATCTTTGGATACTTCGCGAGAAACAAACGAATTCTGCTCCGGCGAATATTGCATAAAACTCATGAATTACCGTCGCCTCACCCCGTCGATGTCGCTGCTGCTGGTGTTCGAGGCCGCCGCGCGGCATGAAAGCTACACGCGCGCGGCCGAGGAGCTGTCGCTGAGCCAGAGCGCGATCAGCCGGCAGGTCCAGACGCTCGAGGATCAGCTCGGCGTGCCACTGTTCCGGCGCGAGGGCCGCTCGGTCAAGCTGACCGAAGTCGGGCGCCGCTACTTCAGCGAGCTGAGCGGCGCACTGGGGCGCATCCGCGGCGCGACGCTGCAGGCGATGTCGCACCAGGCGGGCGCCGGCACGCTGCGGCTCGCAACGCTGCCCACGTTCGGCTCGAAATGGCTGCTGCCGCACCTGCACGATTTCTACGCCGCGCATCCGGGCGTGACCGTGCACCTCCATTCGCGGATCGGCGGCATCGATTTCCTCAACGACGACCTCGATGCGGCCATCACCGTCGGCGCAGGCGACTGGCCGGGCCTGCACGCGCACCGGCTGTACAACGAGTTCCTGATCGCGATCGCGCCGCCGGACACGGGCAGCGCAAGCCGCCGCAAGGCCGACGCACGCACGCCGGCGTGGGCCGCCAAGCAGACGCTGCTCGGCGTGACGAGCAACCAGCAGGCGTGGGCGGAGTGGTTTTCGCACTTTCGGCTCGACCATCGGCAGATGCGCATCGGCCCGAGCTTCGAGCTCACGTCGCACCTGATCCAGGCGGTGCGGGCCGGGATGGGGATCGGGCTCGTGCCGAAGGTGCTGGTGGAAGACGAGCTGAGCCGCCACGAGCTCGTGTCGATCGGCGACGCGATCACCAGCCAGCGCAGCTACTACCTCGTCTACCCGCCGGGGAACGAGACGCTGCCGTCGCTCGTCGCCTTCCGCGAATGGCTGCTGAAATCCTGCTGAAACGCGGCCGGCGGCGGCCCGCTCAGGTGCGCCATTCGCCGAGAATCTGCTCGGCCAGGTAGTCGCACGGCGGGCGCGCGGACTGCGCGCTGCGCGCAAGCACGACCTCCATTTCACCGAGCGGCGGCAGCCCGTGGCTTTCCGACAGCTGCACGAGATGATCGGGAATGCAGCAGCGCGCCAGCGGCGCGACCGCGAGCCCGGCCTCCACCATGCTGAGCAGGCCGAGGTGGCTCGGGCTCTCGTACGACATCCGGTACGGGATCTTCCGCCGGTTCAGCGCCTTGACCGCGTGATCGCGCGCCGCGCTGCCGCCGTGCGTGAAAAAGGCCACCGGCAGCGGCCGCTCTTCCCACACATTGCGCTTCGGCGACCCGGCCCAGACGAGCGGCTCGAGCCGGATCAGCTCGCCGGTCACCCCCTTGATCCGCGTGAGGCACGCGAGGTCCACCGTGTTGTCCTTCAGCATCGGCACGAGCGCGCTGCTCGGCTGGCCGATCACGCGTATTTCCACGCGCGGATGCATCGCGGCGAACTTGCCGAGCACCTGCGGCAGCAGCGACGAAATGTAATCGTCGGGCACGCCGATCGTCACGCGGCCGCGGACCTCCGGGCGCACGACCGACGCCCAGGCCTCGTCGCGCATCGCCAGCATCCGGCGGCCGTATTCGGCGAGCATCGTGCCGTCGTCGGTCGGCGTCACGTTGCGCGTGTCGCGGATGAAGAGCGGCTTGCCGAGCGCGTCTTCCAGCGCCTTGATCTGCATGCTCACCGCCGACGGCGACCGGTGCACGGCCTGCGCGCCCTGCGCGAACGATCCGGATTCCGCGACGGCCACCACCATCGCGAGCACATCGAGGTCGAGCTTTTTCATCGTCTTCAGAAAAACTGATTAATCGATTCAGTTTATCCCGTTTTACTGTTCTCCTCCACGGTCGGACAATGCATCCCGTCAGCCCTTACTCGTTGCAGGAATCATCAGACATGCATACGTCCGGATCGCTCTACGGATTTCTCGTCATCGGCGGCATGCTCGCGGTCACGCCCGGGCCGAACATGGTCTACGTGATGTCGCGCTCGATCGCTCAAGGTCGCACCGCGGGGCTCATCTCGCTCGGCGGCGTGATGATCGGCTACCTGTTCTACATGTTCGGTGCGGCGTTCGGGATCACGACGCTGTTCATGAGCGTGCCCTACGCGGGCAGCGGGCTGGCCGTGGTCGGTGCGGCGTACCTGTTGTATCTCGCGTGGCAGACCGTCAGGCCCGGCGGCCGCTCGCCGTTCGAGGTGCGGGCGTTGCCCAGCGAGCGCCCGCTTCGTTTGCTGGCGATGGGCGCGACGACCAGCGTGCTGAACCCGAAGCTCGCGATGCTGTTCATTTCGCTGCTGCCGCAGTTCATCGACTACCGGAAAGGCAGCGTGCTCGGGCAATCGCTGTTTCTTGGTTCGCTGCTGATCACCGCGTTCGCTTGCGCGAACGGGCTGGTGGCGATCTGTTCGAGCAGCATCGCGACGTTCCTGCACGGGCGCCCGATGCTGCTGCTCGCGCAGCGCTGGGCGATGGGGCTCATTCTCGGCGGGCTCGGCGTGCAGATGGTGGTCGATGCGTCGAAGATGGCGGGCATGGCATAGTGCGCCAATCACGCCATCGAGCGGATGCCACCGGAACCAGGACAGCCGCGCGCCGGTTTTACGCGAGATAGCCGGAAACGCCGTCCCAGAGCAGTTTCAACGCGGTCACCGCGAGCAATCCGTAGCAACTCCGGTAGATCAGGCGCTGATCCAGCCTGCCGTGAAGCCGCCAGCCGCACACCACGCCGGCCGGAATGGCAAGCAGGCACACCGCCATCAACGCCCAGACATTCGCGGTCGGCCGCACGATCAGCAGCCACGGCACCGCCTTGATCGCATTGCCCACGGTGAAGAACAGGCTCGTCGTTCCCGCGTACATCTCCTTGCTGAGGCCGAGCGGCAGCAGATACATCGCGAGCGGCGGACCGCCCGAGTGCGCGACCATCGTCGTGACGCCCGATGCAAGGCCGGCCGAGACGGCCTTCGGCGACGAACGCGGACGAACCGTCGGTTTCGCGCCGCCCCTCACCCACAACCCGACGAAGACCAGCGTGACCACCGCCATCAACAGCTCGATGGCGCGATGGTCGAGGAAGCGGAAAGCCAGGTAACCGAACCCGATACCGATCACCAGCCCCGGCAGGAGCAGCACGAGGTCGGGCTTCGACCATGTCGACGGCTTCCAGTACCGCAGCGCGAACAGATCCATCGCGATGAACAACGGGGCGAGCAAGCCGCCGGCCGTCACCGGGTCCATCACGAGTGACAGCAGCGGAATGCCGATGATCGCGAATCCGCCACCGAACGCGCCGCGCATGAGCGCGATCACGAACACGCCGGCAAACGCGATCAGGATCGTGGCCAGCGTCAATTGCAGGCCCATCGCAGCAGGGGTCGCCATCACGACCTCCGTGCCGGTTCGAATCGCGGCGTGGCGGACTGCCACGGAGCGGGTCGCACGGGCGGCATCGCCGCACGGTGGATCCGGGTTGAACGCGTTGCACGCATGCTGCTTCTCCAATGGGATGCCGGGGAGATGCGGTACACCAACGCACCGTGGGCCGCACGGGCCGCACAAGCATGTCAGCCCCGGTACAATCGACTTGATGAAAGCAGAATGCACCGCCGTTAGACTCAGTGCAATTAAAACATTGACCTCGGTGCAATAATCATTGTTATCGGTGCAATCCATGTCGAATTCCGAGTATCTGCAGTTGGCAGACGCGATCGCCGCCCAAATTGCCGACGGCACGCTCAGGCCGGGCGACCGCCTGCCTCCGCAGCGTCATTTCGCTGACCAGCATGGCATCGCCGCATCGACGGCGGGACGGGTTTATGCGGAATTGCTGCGCCGCGGCCTGGTGGTCGGTGAAGTCGGTCGGGGCACTTTCGTGTCGGGCGAGACGCGACGCGGGGCCGCTGCGCCGGGCGAGCCGCGCGGCGTTCGGATCGATCTCGAGTTCAACTACCCGACCGTCCCGGCCCAGACCGCGTTGATCACCAGAAGCCTGCGCGGATTGCACCGACCTGGGGAGCTCGACGCCGCGTTACGCGAGGCGACGAGTACCGGGACCCCGGCCATCCGAAGCGTTGCCGCCGCGTATCTGGCGCAGCATGAATGGGCCCCATCGCCCGACCAGCTCGTGTTTACCGGCAACGGGCGGCAAAGCATCGCCGCGGCCGTTGCCGCCGTCGTGCCGACCGGCGGGCGCTGTGGCGTGGAGGCACTGACCTACCCGTTCATCAAGGGCATCGCGGCCAAGCTGGGGATCTCGCTGGTGCCGCTGGCGATGGACGAAGACGGCGTTCGGCCCGACGCCGTGCAAAAGGCTCACCGCGAGGCCAGGCTGTCGGCGATCTACGTTCAGCCGGCCATCCAGAATCCGCTGGGCACGACGATGAGCGCCGCTCGCCGCGCCGACCTGCTGCGTGTCGTCGACAAGCTCGACATACCGGTCATCGAAGACAACGTTTACGGTTTTCTCGGCGACGAGCCGCCGCTGGCCGCACTCGCTCCAGATGCCTGCATCGTGATCGACAGCCTGTCCAAGCGGGTCACGCCAGGCCTGACCCTCGGCTTCATCGTGCCGCCGCCGCGGCTGCGCGAAAGCGTGATGGCGTCGGTACGCTCGGGGGGATGGACCGCTTCCGGGTTC
Organism: Burkholderia sp. Tr-20390; assembly: GCF_017104595.1. NCBI lineage: Bacteria > Pseudomonadati > Pseudomonadota > Betaproteobacteria > Burkholderiales > Burkholderiaceae > Burkholderia > Burkholderia sp. Tr-20390. Next base: position 27,107 of record NZ_JAAGPC010000073.1, read on the forward strand.
GCGTTTGCAGCCGCGCAGCGATTGATGCGCGACGGCACCGTGGCCGAACTCGCGAGATTGAAACGCATCGACGCCAGCGCGCGTCAGGCGCTGGCGATCGAGCGCCTCGCGGGTTTCGATGTCCGGACCAACGGCAAGTGCTATCACCTGTGGCTGACGTTGCCGGCGCACTGGCGTTCGCAAGCCCTCGTCGCAGCCGCGGCCCGGCGCGACATCGGGCTGACGCCGTCGACCACCTTCGCCGTGTCGTCCGGCCATGCGCCGAACGCAGTCCGGCTCGCGCTGGCCGCGCCGACCATGGATCAGCTCGATGCCGGCCTGCGCACGCTGACCGCGATGCTGAACGGCCGGGAGGACGATTTCGACGCGACCGAGTAAGCAGCGCGCGGATGCGTCGGTATGCACCGCCCCCTGATTCGGTATCCGGATCAATATCACGCCGTCACCGCCGACCACCCGCCAGCGGCGCCACGCCGTCACTTCGTCAGCAGCTCGGCCTCCAGCTCGCGCAGCCGCTCCGGGAACCGGACGCGCAATACCAGGAACCACCCGAGCCCGATCGCCAGCAAGGCGACGAACACATAAGGCAGCCACGCATAGACGCCCGCCGGCACCGGATACACGCTGCCGGCCAGCGGAATCGCGAGCAGCACGACCGCCACGACGCTGATCGCCACATGCCGTGCACGCAGCCGGCGCTGCCGGCGCAGATAAAGCGGCGCGCCGATCGCCACCAGCACGTACGCAAGCAGCCAGCCGTACGTCGCGATCGAACTCAGATAACCATACGAATCGAGCAGCGCGGTGCCGCGTGCGGTGAACACCAGCGCGGTCACCAGCGCCAGCACCGCGATCAGCGCCACCGCGACGTGCGGCGTCGCATTCCGCTCGTGCGCCTGGCCCGTCGACGCATGCAGCACACCCTGCCGCCCGAACGTATAGACGATCCGCGCCGCCGCATTGATCGACGAGAAGAACGCCGCGAAGAAACTCAACGCCACGCCCGCGTCGATCAGCACGCCGACCCAGCCGGCCCCGAGCCGATGCGCGAGCACCGCGAGCGGGCCGTCGACCTGATCGAGCGACGGCGTCTGCCCGTGGAACGCGCTCACCATCCCGTACGCGCCGATCACGAACAGGATCGCCGGCCCGACGACGCTGATCAGCACCGCGCGCGGAATCGCACGGAACGGGTCACGCGCTTCCGCGCCGAGCACGGTCGCACTCTCGAACCCGGTGAAGCTGAAGAACGCGAGCACCATCCCGAGCTGCAACTGCGTCGGCTTCACGCCTTCCAGCGTCAGTTGCGCGCGATCGACCGGATGCCCGCCGAACGCGATCGTCCCGATCACGACGACGGCGATCAGCAGCAGCGTCGCGAGTTCGACGAACAGCGTGAAGCGCGTGGACAGCCGGATGTCGCGAAACGCGATGTACCACGCAGCGAACGCGGTGACGACCGTCAGCCCGAGCACCGCGCCGAGCGGCGTCGCGCTGCCGAGCAGCCCGGTTTCGCGGCCCAGCACCAGAAACGTGTTGATCGTCCCCTGCAGGATGCCCGCGGCGGCCACCGCATAGGCAATCAGCAGCGACCAGCCGCAGATCGCGCCCCAGACCGGCCCGATGCCGGCCGACACGTACGCATACAGCGCGCCCGGCGACGCCGAGTCGCGTGCGAACACCGCGATGCTCCACGACGCGAACAGCAGCGCGACGATCGCGAACAGGTACGCGAGCCAGGTCCCGTTGCCGGCCGTCGCGAATACGGCGGGAATCAGTACGCCGATCCCGCCCGACACGCCGACGAGGCCGATCGACTGCGCGATCAGTTCGGGCAGGCTCAGGTAGTTGCGCCGCAGGCCGCCTGCCTGCGGCACGGCGCTTTGCGCAGGGAGTGCCTGCGCGGTGCTTGCTGGATGACTCATTGGTTTACCTCGTCAGGAATGAAGCGGTGACGCGTGGGCCAACTACGCGGCGGTGGCGGCTGCCGGTGCGGCCACCCCAATTCCTTGCCCATGTTTCGTTGCGTTGAATACGCCGGCGCGAGCCGGTCAATTCCAGGAATGGCGCGCGGGCTTCACGCCGTTGAGGTAGTAGTTGCCGATCGCGTGATACTTCCAGCGCACCGGATCGTGCAGCGTATGCACGCGGGCGTTGCGCCAGTGACGATCGAAGTTGTATTTCGCGAGCGTCGACTTGCTGCCGCCAAGCTCGAACAGCTTGCTCGCCGCGAGCAGCGACACCTCGGTCGTCGCGATCTTCGCCTCGCCCACCGCGATCGCGGCCAGCGCGACCGTTTCCTCGCTTGGCGCGTGCTTCGCCGCGTCGACGAAGCGCCCCGAGCGCGCGAGCAGCGCTTCGGCCGCGTGCACGCGGTACGCGATATCGCCGATCTGCGCGACCGTCAGCGGATCCTCGCTCGCGCGATCGACACCACTGTCGATCCACGGGCGCGCATGCTCCTGCACGAACGCGATCGTGTCCTGCAGCGCGGCGCGCGCGATCCCGAGATCGATCGCGGCGGTCGTGATCTGCGCGAACGGGCCCGCGAAAGTCGGGCGGTCGTACGAACGCTGCGTGTGGAAGATTTCGAACGGGCTCACGCGCACGTTCTCGACGATCACCGTGCCGCTCGCGGTCGTGCGCTGCCCGAAGCCGCTCCAGTCATCCACGACGCTCAGCCCCGGCGCGCCCTGCCGCACGAATGCGAGCACGGCCTGGTCCGACTCGTCGAGCGCGAGCACCGGAATCCAGTGCGCGAACAGCGTGCCGGTCGAATAGAACTTGCGGCCGTTCAGCACGAACGCATCGCCGTCGCGGCGCACCCGCGTCTGAATGTCGAGCACGTTCTTGCCGCCCGCCTCGGAGAACGCGTTCCCATAGCGCGTGCCCTTCAGGACGAGATCGAAGAAGAAGCGCTTCTGCGCGTCGCTGCCTTCGAGGCGGATGTCCTCGATCAGGCAATAGTGGTTCTGCGGGATCTGGCCGAGCGACGGGTCCGCCTGCGAAACGATCGCGATCACTTCCGCGAGCGTCACGTTCGACACTTCCGCGCCGCCGTATTCGCGCGGCACGGTAATGCCCCACAGGCCGCTCGACGAAAACAGCTCGATCTCGTCGAACGGCAGCTTGCGCTCTCGGTCGCGCAACGCGGCGTGCTCGGCCAGTCGGGCCGCGACCTGGTGCGCGACGTCGAGTGCCTCGGCATCCGAGCCGATGACGGGAACGGGCGTGGCGCTCGCTTGCGGTTGCACGTTTTCTTCGATGATTTCCGTAGACATGGTTTTTCCGGCAAAGCTCGTGAACCGGCCGGCGGTGCCGAGAAGCATCCGCCGACCTTCTGTTTCGGTATCCGAAACGTCAAATCAGGATGACCCGCAAGAATCGTCGGTGTCACCCCTGCAATCGGCCCGCACGCAGCACGCGTGACTGCCCGCCGCACACCGGCCTCCGCGTTACGCGGCAACCGCCTGCCGCTGCGCCTCGAGTTCGCGCACGAGCGGCAGCACGCGCTTGCCGAAGTACTCGACTTCCTCGATGAAATGCAGGAACCCCGCGAGCACGAGATCGACGCCGATCGCCTTCAGCGCGACGATGCGTTCGGCGATCTGCTGCGGCGTGCCGATCAGGTTCGTGCGAAAGCCGTCGTTGTACTGCACGAGATCCTCGAACGTCGACTTCGCCCAGTTGCCCTCGCCTTCGGGCGATGCCTTGCCGGCCTGCTTCACCGCGTCGCCGAACGCGTGCACGGCCTCGACGTGCGCGTGCCGGATGATGTCGTCGAGCACGGCCTTCGCCTCTTCCTCGGTATCGCGCGCGATCACGAACGCGTTGACGCCGATGCGCACACGATGATTGTTCGCCGCCGCCTTCGCGCGGATGTCGTCGATCTGCGCCTTCAGGTTCTCCGGCGTATTGCCGTTCGTGAAGTACCAGTCCGACACGCTCGCCGCGTTGTCGCGCGCCGCCCGCGAGCTGCCGCCCTGGAAAATCTCCGGGTGCGGCTTCTGCACCGGCTTCGGGCTCAGCGTGTAGTCGTTGAAGCGGTAGAAGTCGCCCTTGAACGTGAAGTTGTCCTGCGTCCAGATGCCCTTCAGCGCCTGGATGAATTCCTTCGAGCGCCGATAGCGTTCGTCGTGCTCGAGCCACGGCTCGCCGATCGCGGTGAATTCGCCCTTGAACCAGCCGCTCACCACGTTGATCGCGATGCGCCCGTTCGAGATGTGGTCGATCGTCGCGAGCTGCTTCGCGACCACGGCCGGATGCCACGGCCCCGGCAGGATCGCGGCGAGCACCTTGAGCTTCGTCGTCGCATGCAGCAGCGCCTGGCTGAACGACACCGACTCGTGCTGGTGTTCGGCGCCGTAGCCGGCCGTGAAGCGGATCTGGCTCAGCGCGTAGTCGAAGCCGGCCGCCTCGGCCGTGCGCGCGAGCTGCTGGTTGTATTCGAGGCTCCAGTCGGTGCGCTGCTCGATCGTGCTGACGACGAGGCCGCCGCTGACGTTCGGCACCCAGTAGGCGAACTTGACGCCGTCGGCGGAAGGGTCGGGATGGCTCATGAGTGTGTCCTGGTCGGAAAAGAAAACGCAGGCGGCCTACGCGGCCGCGACGGAAAGCGCATGCGGGCGCAATTGCGGCACCGCGCGATCGACGGCGAGCGCGATACGCGCGCGCAGCGCCGGGTTCGTGATCTGGTACTGGTCGAAATCGCTTTCGGACGCATACACGCCGATCGGCAGCGTGCGGGCCTGGAAGAAGCTGAACAGCGGACGGAGCTGATGGTCGATCACGAGCGCATGACGCTCGCTGCCGCCGGTGGCCGCGAGCAGCACGGGCACGTCGATCAGCGCTTCGTGATGCACGAGATCGAACAGGTGCTTGAAGAGGCCCGTGTACGACGCGCGATAGACGGGGCTCGCGACGACGAGCGCGTCGGCCGTCTCGATCGCGCGGATCTGCGCATCGAGGTCGGCCGGCACCTGCGCGCGCGTCAGCGCACCGGCCAGCCGGCCGCCGATCTCGCCAAGTTCGATCAGCCGTGTTTCGATCGGCAGCGCGGCGCCGAGTGCCGAAACGATCGCGTCGGTCAGCGCCAGCGTGCGCGACGGCCGCTGCAGGCCGCCCGATATCGCGACCACGTTGATTGCATTGCTCATCGGTTGCATTCCCATTGTCGAGTCGGGTGCCAGCGCACCCGTCACGTCTTGGGTCAGCAAGGAGCGTGCCATTTCGATGATCGAGAGCAAAAACGATCGTGTGCATGACGAAATGCATCGCGATCGACGGCCTGTCATGGCGTTCCCAACGATCGCCGCACGTTGATAAGCGTGCCAGCCAGTGCATCACAACCATATTCCGCAGCGCGATGAACTCGGGGAAACAACGCTGCTGATGCGCTGCTGCGTGATCAGCAGCGCGGTGTGCGGCACTCGCGCCTTTCCGCTTCAACACGGATTCCGGCAAGTGCGTGGCGTCCATTGGCATGCATTGGCGCCAGCTTTTCGCGTTCATGCGCCAGCGTGACGCGTCCCGCACTTGCAATAGCGCCGACATGACTGCTGCATCGTCACCCTGCGTGCCGCCGATCGCTACGTTGCGCGACATCTCCGTGCCCGGCTGCGTCCAGCGCAGCATTCCCGCATTGGTTATCAGAATTCGATGTTTCCCGCGTTGCTCAAAACGTTGAACACTCTGCTGATCACGCAGCACCCGGTCAGCAACGCCCTTTGCGACCTGACCGTTTTCGTGCAGCAACCCGACGCATTCACCGCCATGACACCCATTTCCGTATCGCCCCGCGCGGAAGGCCTGCGCGTCGTCGCGCCGTCCCGCGACGAACCGGCTCCTCCTGACGCCCTGCAAACCGCCGAGCGCCTGGCGGCCGGCTTTGCCCGCACCGCGGCCGAACGCGACCAGCAGGGCGGCACGCCGAAGGCCGAGCGCGACCAGCTGCGCGACAGCGGCCTGCTCGCGCTGAGCATCCCGTCTGCCTACGGCGGCCTCGGCGCGAGCTGGCGCACGACGCTCGACGTCGTCCGCGTGCTCGCCGCGGCCGACAGTTCGCTCGCGCACGTGTTCGGTTTCCACCACCTGATGCTCGCGACCGTGCGGCTGTTCGGCGCGCCCACGCAATGGGAATCGTGGTTCGAACGCACCGCGCGCCAGCAGTGGTTCTGGGGCAACGCGCTGAATCCGCTCGACGAGCGCACGCTCAGCCGCTCGCACGGCGCGTGGCACGAATTCAGTGGCCAGAAGAGCTTTTGCTCGGGGGCGCTCGATTCACAGATGCTGATCGCGTCCGCGCACGATGCGCAGACGCGCGCATTCCTGATCGCGGCCGTGCCGACGCAGCGCAGCGGCATCTCGATCGCCGACGACTGGAACAACATCGGCCAGCGCCAGACCGACAGCGGCACGGTCACGTTCGAGAAGGTGCGCGTCGAGGATCACGAACTGCTGACGGACCCCGGCCCGCTGTCGACGCCGTTCGCGTGCCTGCGCCCGCTCGTCGCGCAGCTCGTGCTGACGAACGTGTATCTCGGCATCGCCGAAGCCGCGTTCAACGACGCGCGGCACTACACGCTGCACGAGGCGCGGCCGTGGCCCGGCGCGCAGGTCGCGAGCACCGGCGACGATCCGTACATCCTCGGCCAGTACGGCGAATTCTGGGTCGGGCTCGAAGCCGCGCGCGTGCTCGCCGATCGCGCGGCGGACCGGCTCGACGCCGCATGGTCGCGCGATGCGGCGCTCACCCAGGCGGAGCGCGGCCAGGTCGCGCTCGCCACGGCCGCCGCGAAGGTGTCGGCCGCGCGCACCGGCCTCGATCTCTGCACGCGGATGTTCGACGTCGCCGGCGCCCGCGCGACGCACGGCGCGCTGCGGCTCGACCGGCACTGGCGCAACCTGCGCACCCATACGCTCCACGACCCGCTCGCGTACAAGATTCGCGAGATCGGCGAATGGGCGCTCAAGCGAACCTATCCGACGCCGGGCTTCTACTCGTGAATCACACCCCTTCCGATGCGTGGCCCGACGCCGCGCCCGTCCTCACGCTGCCCGACCGGCCCGCGCTCGCGACATCCATTCGTGCCCGCGCGCAGGTGTTCGTCGATCCGCGCTCGGTCGCGCTGCTCGACCGGATTCGCCTGGTCGCGCCGAGCGATGCGAACGTGCTGATCGTCGGCGAGACCGGCACCGGCAAGGAACTGATCGCGCGCCACGTGCATGGCCTCAGCCGCCGCAGCAACGGGCCGTTCATCGCGGTGAACTGCGGCGCCTTCTCCGAGACACTCGTCGAGAGCGAACTGTTCGGGCACGAGAAAGGCGCGTTTACCGGCGCGTTCAGCGCGAAGCCCGGCTGGTTCGAGGCCGCGAACGGCGGCACGCTGTTTCTCGACGAGATCGGCGACCTGCCGCTGTCGATGCAGGTCAAGCTGCTGCGCGTGCTGCAGGAGCGCGAGGTCGTGCGGCTCGGTTCGCGCACCGGCGTGCCGATCGACGTGCGCGTGGTTGCCGCGACCAACGTGGATCTGCAGCAGGCCGTCGCGAACGGGCAGTTTCGCGGCGACCTGTTTTACCGGCTCAACGTCGTGCAGCTCGCGGTGCCGACGCTGCGCGAACGCCCGGGCGACATCCTGCCGCTCGCGCGCCACTTCTTCGACGACTACCGCAGCCGCCTCGGCTACGGGCCGCGCAGCATCGACCCGCGCGCCGAGCGCCGGCTCGAGGCACACAGCTGGCCGGGCAACATCCGCGAACTCGAGAACGTGATCCATCACGCGTTGCTCGTGAGTCGGAACGACTCGCTGCAGGAGGCCGACCTGCATATCGCGTCGCCGGGTGTGTCGCAGGCCGCCTCGAGTACGTCAGCGCCGGAACCCGACCCGGCCACCGGTGCACAAGCCGCACTCGAACGCGCGCTGCGCGACCTGTTCGACGAGGATCACGGCAACCTGTTCGAACGCATCGAGGACACCGTGATGCGCGTCGCGTTCGAATTCAGCCACCGCAACCAGATCCAGGCCGCACGGCTGCTCGGCATCAGCCGCAACGTGCTGCGGGCGCGGCTGATTCGCGCGAAGGAAATCGCGGCGATGAAGTAGCCACGTATGGGGGCGCACCGCTGCCTCGCTCCGGCGCGATCGCGCAGCGTTATGTGCATCAACGTTCGAACCCGATGTATCGTGGCGCGAGCCAGAGCTTGAGCAGGCGATCGTACCGTAGCGGCAAACGGTCAACTCAGCGTCTTTGTCGGCCATAGGTGCCCACCTCCCCAATCGGTGGACACCCATGCTCGTTGGTCAGCGCACCGTGACATAGACGTCGAGAATGGCCCCTTACGGTCGATCAACCTCAATTGCTATAGACCAGACCGCGAGCGGCGCCGTTGACGTAAATCCTGCCATACGTGTTCCAGTCGCCGGCCATCACGCCGGAGCCGCCGAATTGGTGCGCGTCATCGTTGAAGCGCGCCCACGTTGCACCACCGTCGTCGGAATGGTAAATACCCCAGACGCCGTTCAATGTGCCTTCCACGTAGACCGCGGCCGAGTACGACGAACCGGTCGGCGCCCTGCCCAACGCGATCACGGTGGCGCCCGGTGTGTCGTTGGTCGACGCAAAGACGCCGAGCTTCGTCCAGGTCGCCCCCGAGTCCACCGAGTGGTACACGGCCGTGCCGTCGGCCAGCCAGAGGTCACCCTCGGCGTTCGGATTGACCGCCATCGACGTATCCCGCCACGCATTCCACGCCAGGTTCGCGTTCACCGAGCCCTGGCTCAGCGCGAACGTGTGGCCGCCGTCGTTCGAGACGTAGATCTTGCCGCGCTGCCAGCTCCACGGTGCGCCGCCGGAGTCGTAGGCATAGACCTTGTTCGGGTTCTTGCGGTCCGCGGCCAGGCGGTAGGCACGCGGGAAGCCGTTCCATGTGGCACTGAACGCCGGCAGGTTGGTCGCCGTCCAGCTGGCGCCATTGTTTGTCGTGTACGACGGCACCGAGTCCGGCGGTGCCCAGGTCACGTTGTTGCGGGACGAGACGACCAGGTTGCCCACGTTGCTCTGGCTTGCCGCGGCGCCGGTGGGCAGCGACGCGAACGTCGACCAGCTATTGCCGCTGTCGCCGGACCAGAAGCCCTTGGTCGCATAGCCGTTGGCGTTGTCGACGCCCGCGGCGGCGATGTACGTCGGATCGGACCACGACATGTCGGCCGAATTGCCGCTGCTCCACGTGTTCAACGGGCCTTTCGTCGGCCTCGTCGAGAGATCCGTATTGACCCACGTGCCGATGTCGCCGGCGCTGTTGATGAACTTGTACGACGCACCGGGCGGCGCCGTGACGAGCGCCAGCGTCACGGTTTCCTCGAGGTTGTCGACCTTGGCGCGCCAGGTTGGCGTGGGCGACGAGGCGTTCATGGTTTCGCAGATGCCGCCGCCGTGGACGTGCATGACGTGATCGCGATTGGCCGGGTCGATGGCGACGCTCTCGACCCAGCCGGCGCAGCCACCCGAGGCAGTGCCGATATGCGGCATGCCGGCCTCGATTTCGCGCCACGTGCTGCCGCCGTCGTCGGATAGCTGGATGGTCTTGCTGGTGTCGCTCCAGCCGGTCATGCCCAATGCGATGCGGGCGGACGCGCCCAGACCGGAGACGGACAGGCCGCCAAAGCCGTTGCTGCTGGAGCGGTTGAGCAGCGTCCAGTTGCTGTCGTTGCTTCCGCCGAACTTGTAGAGAGAGCTCGGCCCGCCGATGCCCTGGCCGACGCCCGCGTTGAACACCACGTAGAAGTTGCCGTCGGACGTGCGCACGGCGTGCGGGATGTAGTAGCCGGACACCGTCGGCGGGACGGGCACCGGCGTCCACGAGAAGCCGCCGTTGGTGGACTTGTACAGGGTCGACGTCAGGCCCGCCGCGTTGGCGTAATCCGGGGCGACGGTGGCCCACATGATCCAGGTCGGCTGGCCACTCCCCTTGCCCGACGTATCGAAGATCACCTGTTCGACGCCGATCGGGGAACTGCCGCCGCTGATCGTGGTGGAGGACAGACCCGTGACCTGCGTCCAGGTCCGGCCCGAATCGGCACTCTTCCACAGGCCGGCCGTGCGCGATCCGTAGAACAGCGTCGACGGATTGTTCGGGTCGACCTGCAGGCGCTCGCCCGTGGCGCGGCCGTTGTCGTTGCCGCCCACCGGGAACGGCAGGTCGTAGTGCGTCCAGGTATCGCCGCGGTTGCTCGAGATGTAGATGCGGCCGTTGTGACCCTGCGTCACGGTAATGCCGGTCACCATGTAGACGAGCTGATCGTTGTTCGGGTCGAGCGCGAGGCTTTCGACGCCGTGGAAATCGCCCTCGCCCGAGCCGAAACCGATGCCGTCGGTGATGGGCGTCCACGTCGAGTTGGTCGCGTTCCAGCGGTACGCGCCGCCAACGTCGGTACGTGCGTACAGCAGGCTCGCGTTGACGGGATGGTAGATCAGGCCGGTCACATAGCCGCCGCCGCCCCACTTGACGCTGGTCCAGCTGGCCGCCGGCAGGTTGCTGCCGCTGCCATTTCCGCCGATCTGGCTACGATTGGCGGCTGCATTGGCACCCGCATGGGTCACACCTGTCGTGCTATCGGATCCGTCACCACAGCCCCATAACGCACACGCCATCGCCGCAACGGCAATCCATCGTTGAGAAAACACGGTCATCAGAAGTCCTTAGGAAAGCGGTCCATCGCAGGGCCCGCCATCGGGCCCGCGCAATCAATTCGCCATGAGCGACGCAATCTGCGCAGCGCTGAGCGCACCGCGATAGATGCGGAAATCGTCGATCAGGCCGTGGAACGTGGCGTCGGCACTGTATTGCGATTTGCCCAGCCAGTTCTGCGTGGTACTGCCCAAGCGGAACGGCGCCTGGAACATCGCCGTGTTGGTGCTGACGGGCGTGCCGTCCACGTAGATCGTGCCGGTCGAACCCGATAGCGTGACGGCCACATGCACCCATCGCTTGCTCGGCAGCTCGGTGGGGGCGTCGATGATCTGTTCCGGTGGACCGTCACCGGGGCCGTTGGCCGTCATGGCGAAGCGCATGCCGGCCCAGCCGTTGCGCAACTGCCCGCGCGGCGTGAACATCATGTAGCGGTGGAAGCCCGTGCCGAAGTCGAACAGGCGTGCCCACGTTTGCGCGCCGTTCCAGAACACCCAGGAAGCGATGGTGAAGTCCGATACATCGACCAGCAGATCGTCGGGCAACGCGACATACGCGCCCGAGCCGTTGAGCGAGACCGCGTTACCGTTGTGCCCGGCCGCCCACGTTGCGCCGTTGAGCGTGCCATTGCGCCTGTTGCCCGAGCTATCGGCGGCCGTGATGCCGCTGCCTTCATCAAACGTGAGGTGCGCGAGCAGCTGCTGCGCCGTGATCACTTTCACTTCGTTGGAGAACGCCGATTCGCCCGCAATCGTTTGCGCTGTCACGACGTAAAAATACGTGCCGGCAGCGGCTGGCAGATCGGTATAGGTCAGCAGATCGGTGATCCCGCTCTGGATGGCTTTGTACGGCCCGCCGGCAATGGTGGCGCGCTTCACGTTGTAGCTGACGGCGTTGCTGCTGCCCCACCACGACAGCACCACCTTGCCCGCGCTCGCGTAGCCGGTCAGGCCGGTCGGCGTTGCGGCGGGGGTGCCGGGGTCGAGCGTGCAAGTGAGCGTGCCGTAGCCAAGCTGATCGAAGCCGCCACTGTTGGGGCCGTAGTTGCCGCCGCCGCCTTCCGGTGCCACCAGTTCGGCAGCGCGCTTAGTGTAGGGCGCCGCCAGACCTTTGCGGTTGATGTAATGGTTGGCCACCAATGCCCAGCAGGGCCGCCCCAGGGCGTCGCCTCGCCCGCCGGTGGAGAACTGCGTCTGGGTGACGCCCGCGCTGTTCTGGTACGTGACGAAAGGCACCGTATAGAACGCGCCGTCCGCCTGCTTCAGGTTGGCCTTGGCCACGTATTCCGCGCCCGCCAGGAAGCGATTGTTGTCATGGCCGTACAGGTCGATGCCCTGATTCCACGCCATCTCGCAAATGGCGCCCGTCAATGCAATGCCGAGCGTGCTATGGCCCTGGTCCCGGCCGGCTTCCTGCCATTGCCCGAGGTTGCCGGGGTGCAGGTAGTACACGGCTTGCCGGATGCAGCCGTTACTGCCGCCAGTCTTGAAATGGGTGACGGCCTCGTTGACGAGCTCGGCATCGTCGCACAGCACGCCGATGGCCAGCACGCACGCGATGTTGGCCAGGCCCCAGTTGGCCCAGTAGTGCGTGTCCATCGCGGTGTCGATACGGGTCAGGAAAGCATGGCTGACCGGGTAGAAGACCTTGCGCATCATGGCCTGAAACGCGGCAAGCCCGGCCGGACTCCAGCCGCTGTAGCCGCGCATGATTTCGGCTGCGTTGGCGAACTCGTAGCCGTAGATGCCGGCGGCGAGCGCCACGTCGCTGCCGCCAAGCGTCGTCAGCGTCGACGCCCATTGGTCCAGATACTCGACGGCTTTGTCGGCATAGCGTTTGTCGTCCGACACCTTCCAGCGCAGCGCGTCGCCATAGGCGGCGGCGATGTCGTTGTAGAGCGCGCCGTAGTTCTGACCATGCGTGGGATCATTGCCGCGATAGATGCCGACCTGCGGATTCGGCTTGTTCGTGAGGCGCGTGTGACCGTTGGCGACGAGCACGTTCCAGCTGTCGATCCACGGGGAAGCGTGGGCCCCGACTTTAGCGCGCATGCGTTCGAAATCCGCCTCGGTATGCAGCAACCCGGGATGCGTGAAGGCGCGGGTCTGGGCAGTGCCTGCCGACGTCGCCCCTGCGCCGATACCGTCCGAAGCTGGAACAACGCCGGACGCCTGGCTGATGCCGTTTGCCGAAGTACGCTCACCGCCTGTCACCGCGTTGCTTCCGTCGCCGCCGCATCCGGCCAGAAGCGTTGCACCGAGCCCCATCACGAAATGGCGTCGTGCAATATTTTCGATGTCGCCGAGTGGGACGATTTCCTCGGATGGCATCGTCGGTGCTCCGTTGTCTCGCATGTTGGGATCCCCAGTTTTTTAGCTATGGTCGAAGCGTCAAAAATGTACGAACCATTCCGTATTCATCAGGAACGCGTAGCATTCTATCCAGTGCGATAGGGAGGTAATCAAGCGAAAAAAAACATATTCACTCATGACACGCACTTGACACATCGGTGATGCAAGGACTGAGGGATGCGCGAAGCGGCTGGGCACCGCCATGGAACAAAACAAAGTCGAGCCTGGGCATGTTCTGTTGTCCGTAGCGCGCTCACGGCGGAGCACGCCATCTCGAATCCGACGACCAGCCTGCCGATAGAAGTTCGGCGTTGACGGCCGTGGCCGAACTTGCATCTCGTTCCTCGCTCGGAATGCGCGGCCAAAGGCCTCGCATCTCACAACATGCATGGGCGTGCGCCGCACTCCATACATCAACGTCCGAACCTGATGTATCGTGGCGCGAAGCGTGCGCCTCGCTTCGCCCGTGCGGAACGTCATCCATTCCATGACCGCCTGCCCCCGGCGACAGCACCCGCACGATCCTGCGCAACACGAAAGGCCGTCCGGCGCCCGTGCGGGCCCGGCCGAGCCTCGTTCACCCGTCCGGAACCCGTCGCCATGAAAAAGCTTGTCAACCGCCCGTCCGATGTCGTGCAAGAAATGCTGGAAGGCATCGCACGGCAGTCGCCGCATGTCGCGATCCTCGGCGACGAGCACGTGCTCGTCCGCCAGCCGCTGCCCGAGCCCGCGCAGCGCCCCGTCGCCGTCCTCTCCGGCGGCGGCAGCGGCCACGAGCCCGCACACGGCGGCTATGTCGGCGAAGGGATGCTGAGCGCGGCCGTCTGCGGCGAAGTGTTCACGTCGCCGTCCACCGACGCCGTGCTCGCCGCGATCCGCGCCAGCGCCGGCCCGAACGGCGCGTTGCTGATCGTGAAGAACTACACCGGCGACCGGCTCAATTTCGGGCTCGCCGCCGAACTCGCGCGCGCCGAAGGCATTCCGGTCGAGACGGTCATCGTCGCCGACGACGTGTCGCTGCGCGGCCGCGTCGAGCGTGGCCAGCGACGCGGGATCGCCGGCACCGTGCTGATCCACAAGCTCGCCGGCGCGGCCGCCGCGCGCGGGCTGCCGCTCGCCCGCG
>NZ_JAAGPC010000074.1:0-41016 GCF_017104595.1 Burkholderia sp. Tr-20390
TGCTCGCGCACGACAGCGATCCGTTCAACCGCTGGGAAGCCGGCCAGCGCCTCGCGACCCGCGCGCTGCTGACGCTCGCCGCGCGTGCGGCCGCGAACGAGCCGCTCACGCTCGGCGAGAACTTCGTCGCCGCATTCCGCCGCGTGCTGACCGACGCGACGCTGTCGCCGGCGTTCCGCGAACTCGCGCTGACCTTGCCGTCGGAAACCTACCTCGCCGACCAGATGGCGGAAGCCGATCCGGCCGCCGTGCATCGCGCACGCCAGTTCGTGCGCCGCCAACTCGCCACCGCGCTGCGCGCGGAGTGGCTCGCCGCCTACGAGCAGCACCAGACGCCCGGCGCCTACGAACCGACGCCGGAGGCCTCCGGCCGCCGCGCGCTGAAGAACCTCGCGCTCGCGTATCTCGCCGAACTCGAGGATCCGGCCGATGCGGTGCGCCTCGCGACCGCGCAATACGATGCGGCGAACAACATGACCGATCGCGCGGCAGCGCTCGGCGCGCTGCTGTCCGCCGCGGCCGCCGGCACGACCGAACCGGCCGAGCGCGCGCTCGACGATTTCTATCGTCGCTTCGAGAAGGAAGCGCTCGTGATAGACAAGTGGTTCGCGATGCAGGCTGCGCAACGCGGCACGCCCGCGCAGCCGACGCTCGCGAAGGTCCGCAAGCTGCTCGCGCACCCGGCGTTCAACCTGAAGAATCCGAACCGCGCCCGCTCGCTAATCTTCAGCTTCTGCGCGGCCAACCCCGCGCAATTCCATGCGGCCGACGGTTCGGGTTACGCGTTCTGGGCGGAACAGGTGCTCGCGCTCGACGCGATCAACCCGCAGGTCGCGGCGCGCCTCGCCCGCTCGCTCGAACTGTGGCGCCGCTTCACGCCGGCGCTGCGCGACCGGATGCGCGAAGCGCTCGAGCAGGTCGCCGCCGGCGCGAAATCGCGTGACGTGCGCGAGATCGTCGAGAAGGCGTTGGCTTGACGGTTGGACGCGTCGGCGATTTCAATTGATCCGGTGGTGCGGGATTCCATGCGTCTTGCAGATAGATGGCCAATGCCGAAGGCGGCGGTCACGTATCTGCCAATCATGTGCGGAGCATTTGTCACCGAATGGATTCTTCCTTGACGGAAGACGCCGGCGCCCCCGCATCGCTCGCGACAGACGTGCCGCAATGTCGGACAGCTCCGCTCTGTATTGCCGACGCAATCACGTGGTCATACTAATTTTAATTCGGAAGATTTCAATTCGTATGTCGAATTTATCGATGTAACGACGACGCGATTCAGAATAAAAATACTTTCCATATTTCTTTCGCGAGATCGTGCCGCTTATCGAGGGGGTTTTCTTTGTGCGCGTGTCAGAAGTCGCTGCGCCGGGATTTATGCGTTCCTAATTCGTCATATTAAGTGAAACGTAAGATCTCGGCGGGCGGTAGGAAATTATGTCTCGACAAAAGTTAAAAGCGCCCAAAAAAAGAAATTCATTCTAAATTGGCGTCGCTATGATGATGTCATCTTAGGGGCGAACGCTTGAAATTGATTTGGTCAGATCACGGCGCGGCAGCCGGTCAATTCTTACGATCTCCATGTATCGCTGGATGTGGGACGGAGCAACGCAAATGGCTAGCTTTATCGATGATCTCTTGCGGGGCTACGCCGACCTCCGCCGTGTTCTCACCCGGGAGTTGAGCGCTGACGATGCCGCCGATATTGCGCAGTCGTCCTTCGAGCAGGTGCTCCGCTATGCGGGGCAGCGCCCGGTTGAATCGCCGGCCGGCCTGCTGTTCGCCATCTCGCGCAACCAGCAGATCGATTCCGCTCGACGCAGGAAGCGTGTACCGCACCAGTCGCTCGACGACGTCGACGGACTCGTCGACCAGTTGCCCGTATCCGAACTGACGCCGGAGCGACGCTATGCTGCGCGTCAGCGGATGGAGATTCTCGGCAAGGCGCTGGATGCGTTGCCACCCCGTTGCAGGGAGGCATTCGTGTTGTGCAAGTTGCACGGTCTTTCGTATGACGAGACTGCGCAGGAGATGGGAATCAGCACGACCGTCGTGCGCAAGTACCTGGTTCAGGCGATGAAAGAATGCAGAATCGCCTTGCTGTAGAATGAATCATTCGATTCGCTACGGATTGTGCCATTTTCAACGATGACATGGACCGAGTCGCAAAAGGACGAGGCTGACGAACTCCTCGTAACGATCAATTTTGGTCGGGGCGAGGAGCGAACCCTTGCGCGTGCTGCGCTCCAGCGCTGGGCTGGAGACGATCCGAAACGTCTGGCGTATATCGCCGAGCATATGAGCGTCGACCGAGAGGTTGACACTTTCGTGCACGAACTGCGCGGTCGCTACAGGCGTCATCTTTCGCCCTCCCGGGAAGCAGTTGTGCGACGCGCGCCGAGATGGCCCGCAATCGCGAGTGCAATCGGTTTCGGTGCGTGTGCATTCGCAGTGGCCGCATGGGCGGTCAATCCGGTACTGTCGGAGCAGCGTTTTTCGTCGGCTATCGGTGAGCAGGTCGACGCCGCTCTGGATGACGGCAGCCACGTGCGCCTCAATACCGCTACGTCGATACAGTTCGTCAATCGGCTCCGGTCTCGGGAAGTGACGATGCTGGAAGGCGAGGCGCTCTATGCCGTCAAGCACGACTCCCTGCGTCCTTTTCATGTGATTGCCGGCGCGACCGATATCCGCGATGTCGGCACGCGCTTTTCCGTACGCGTTCGTCCCGCCGATGTGGACGTCGCGGTACTGGAAGGGCGCGTCGAGCTGTCGCTCCGCTCGGGCGGCCCTGTCGTCGATCTCGACGCGAACGAAGCGGCGAGGGCAACCGGAACGCAGATCGTCGAAGTATCCGACAGTCAGGAATTCGACGCGATGGTGAGCTGGAAGGATCGGCGCCTGCAATTCGACGGCACGCCGCTGTCCGGCGTCGTACACGAATTGCAGCGCTACCGGGTCGCCCGCATCGTGCTTGCGGATAACGTCGCGGCGCGGTTTCGCGTGACGGGCGGGTTTTCAATTTCGGATCCCGATGTTTTGCTGAGATCGTTGCCCATGGTCGCCCCCGTGACGGTGAAGTTTCAGCCGGACGGGACAGCCGTGATCGCATCGCGTCGATAGCGCCGCTTCCGCGTGTTGCTGCTGCCGTCAATGTTCGCGCCTGACGAGGCGACGCCGGCGTTACACGTCCTCGTATAACGAAAACGCCGAAGAATTCTTTCGCGCTGGCAAGGAGCCAGCTGTCCATCGGTCGGTCCTGGTCTGCGGTCGTCGCACCGCCCGGTGCGCCCGAGCACGGACGCGCGCTCGCTATCGACGCGCGATAACTTCCAGCAGCGCTTCACTCTCCACTCCTCACAACTTGCTTCCGCCGAGCGATTTCGCGATGGCGACACGCAACCGACAAGCCGTTCTTTCGGGCTCGCGCAGGCAGCCCGATTCAAAAGCATTTGGCTATCGTCGCGATGAAAAATTTCAATAGCGCGCCGCTGGTCCTTTTTGTTCCCTGCTTCGTCTTTAGTAGTGAAGCCTGATCGATAACAACGTCAAGGCTCACTCACATCTTTGCACTGACAGAGAGGGGACAATGAAGAAATCAAAGCAGCCTGTGGCAAGGGCGTTGGCAAGGCATGTGGCGGCCATCGTGGTCGGAATGGCGAGCATTCCGTTGTATGCGCAAACTTCAATCAATTTGCCCGCGCAGTCGCTTTCCGCCACGTTGTCACAGCTCGCTCGCGAGGCCGGCGTCAATATCCTCGCGCCCGATAACATCGTTGCGGGCCGCGCCGCGCCGGCGGTGTCGGGCATGCTGACCGTGAATGACGCGTTGGCGCGCCTGTTGAACGGTACTGGTCTGCGCGTCGAGCAAGTGGACGCGAAGACTTACGTCATCAAGCGGTCCGACCCACCGCCTTCGCCGGGCGCGTCGAAGTCGGGACAGGATTCAGTACTCCCGACGATCACGGTAAGTGAAAGTACCAGCAGCGCCAGCCTCGATAAGGGCTTCGTCGCCGATTCGACCAGCACGGCGACGCGCACCGATACGCCGATTTCGCAGACCGCGCAGTCGATTCAGGTCGTCACGAAGGACCTGCTCAACAGCAAGCAGACTCAAACGGTGTCCGAGGCACTCGCCAACGTCAGCGGTGTCACGTTGCTGGACTGGGGTAATGGTGCTCAAGTCAGTGTCCGGGGCTTCACAGCGGCTACGATGAGCAATGGCCACAACGATACGGGGTCCAGCAATTCGCTGGATATTCCGGTGGCCGGCGTGGAAAGAATCGAAGTGCTCAAAGGTGCCGACTCCATTCTTTCGGGAGCCATGGTTCCGGGCGGCGTGGTCAACATCGTGATCAAAAGACCGACCGCCGAAACCGTTCGGCAGCTGACGCTGCAAACGGGCTCCTACGGCGACTGGATGAGCTCGATCGATCTGGGTGGCGCGTTGACGAGCGACAAGTCGCTCCGTTATCGGTTCGTCTTGTCCGCCGAGCGTGCCGGTGAGTCCTTCGGCGGTTACGACGGCCAGAGAAACTTCTACGTCGCGCCGTCGATCGAATGGAAATCGGGTAACACGGACATCGTTCTCGGCTACCAGCATCAGGTGGTCAACAGACCGCCGATACAGCTGACACAGCCTCGGCTCGGCGACGACCCGCTGCCGATCCATTCGCGCAGCACGCCATCCCAGAATTCGCTGAGCCAGATGGATACGCTGTCGGTCGATTTCACACAGCAGCTCGGATCGATCTTCAAGTTTGAAAGCAAGGCGCAATATCAGCAGTCGACTTTTTCCCTGCGTGATTTCTATGATCCGATCGGCATCGGATCCGGGAAGACCGTTTTTGTGGGCTTCAATGACCGCTCGCGTTCCTACGGCTTCGACCTGGACAATCATCTGCAGGCGAAGTTTTCGTTGGGCCCGGTCAAGCAAACCGTTCTCGTGGGCGTGAGCAACAGCGACTATTGGACCGATTTCATCGGTTTGCCCATGAAGTTTCTCGTTGCCCCATTCCCGCTGGCTTCGGCACCGCCCATTCCCGGGACGCCGAAATATTACGGCAGCCCCGTCAAATCGTACTCCAGCACGGTCTACTTCCAGGATCAGATCACCTGGGACAGGTTGCATATCCTCGCGAGCATCGCCCGCGGGACGGTATGGGGCACCAATACGGCCTCTCAATCGCAATGGTCGCCGAACCTCGGCATCCTTTACCAGCTCACGGATAACGTCGCCGTTTATGCGAACGCGTTGCGCAGTTTCTACCCGCAATATGGAACGCTTCTGCTGGATGGCAGTGTGCCGCCTCCACAAATCGGGCGATCGGTCGAGGCAGGCTTCAAGTTCAACTTCTTCGACGATCGCCTGAGCGCAACGGCCGACGTATTCAGAACGGCGCAAAGCAACGTCCTGATTGGAGTCCCCGGCACGAACTTCGCCACGCTAGGCGGGGGGATGGTGGTACGCGGGGTAGAGCTCAGCCTCACCGGCCGTCTGTTCCCAGGTTTGAACGTTGCCGCGAACTACACCTTCAGCAATCAGCAGCAAATCCCGGACGATGTGAGCGAAGTGCCGCGTCATAGCGGCACGATCTGGATGACCTACGACCTGCAGGGCGAGCGTTTGCATGGGTGGGGCGTCGGCGCGGGCGTCGAAGCGCGCAGCGGCTATCAAGTGTCGAACTCCCGCCTCGGGGTATTCAAGGCTCCGGGGCAAGCGCAGACCGATGCGAGCGTGTATTACCACGCGAAGCAATGGACGGCGACCCTGGGCGTCAAGAACCTGTTCAACCGCACCCTCTATCAGAACCAGATGACTTCATCGATCGTCGGCCTGCAGCCAGGCCGACTGATTTATCTGACCGGACGCTACAACTTCTGAGGCATGTCGTGGATAGTTCGATCGTATTGCCGTCAAGGGAAGCATCCGGCCCTGCAGCAGCGGGCCGGAAGGTTCGTATCGGTTATGGACGGCCTGTCGCAATCGGCGTGGCAGTGGCGCTGCATGCATTGCTGCTGGTCGCGTTCTGGAAGGCCGACGTCCATCTCGACCTGCATGCCGGGAAGCTCGCGTCGGCCGGATCGTCGATCAGCGTGACGCTGGTGAACGCGCCGCAACCGACCCCGACGCCCGTTCCGCCGCGGCCACCCGTCAAGCCGGTGACGCGCAAGCCGCCCGTGCCGCACCGCGCGCCCGTGCTCGCCACGCATCACGACGCACCCCGTGCGGCCCAGGCGGCGACCCCGCAAGTGCATGAACCGGACCCGCCGGTGCCTACGCCGCCCGCCGTCCAACCCGTCGAGACAAGCGCGAAGAGCGCCCCGTCGGCGCAGCCGGCAGCCGCGCAGATGATGGCGCTCGCCGGTGGGCAGGACGCCAAGAGCGTGGCACACGTTTCATGCGACATCGAGCGGCCGCCGTATCCCGCGCTTGCACGCCGGCTGGGTCACGAAGGCAAGGTGATGCTTCGCGTGACGATCGGCATCGACGGCCGCATCACGGAGGCGACGACCACCGAATCGAGCGGTTTCGAAGAACTCGATGCGGCCGCGCGTGCCGCGATGCTCGCCGGGCATTGCAAGCCTTACCTGGAGAACGGGACGCCGATCGTCGTTCGTGCGCTTCAACCACTTGAATTCAGATTGGACAACTGAGCTGCAAGCAGCTCGTCGAGGAGTACAGCAATGAACTACGGAATCGCAGACATCGTAAATCGTGGCGACACGATCAGTCACGCCATCGCGCTGGTCCTGGTCGTCATGTCGCTGACGTCGTGGGCGGTCATGCTCTACAAGGGCGCGCAACTGATCCGCATGAGAAGGCAGAGTAAAGCCGCCGAGCGAAAATTCTGGCAGGCGGGTTCGATCGAGGAAGGGTGTGCGGCACTGGGTCGCTTCGACCACAGCAACCCGTACCAGAATCTCGCGGAGGCCGCGCGTGAAGCATCGGAGCGACATAACGATACGCACCTGAAGGAAGTGCTCTCGCCGGACGACTGGCTGCAGCGCTGCCTGAGCGTGGCGCTCGAAGAGCAGGTTGCCCGAATGGCGAGCGGCCTCGGGGCGCTTGCATCGGTCGGCAGCACGGCGCCGTTTGTCGGCCTGTTCGGCACCGTCTGGGGGATCTATCACGCGCTGCTCGGCATCAGCGAGGCGGGGCAGAGCAGTCTCGCGCAAGTGGCCGGGCCCGTCGGCGAATCGCTGGTCATGACCGCGTTCGGCCTGTTTGTCGCGATCCCTGCCGTGCTCGGCTACAACGCGGTGTCCCGCGGCAATCGCATGATCGTCCACAAGCTCGCGCGCTTCCGCCACGAGTTGCACGCGTATCTGATGAACTCGGACCGTCATCGCACGGCTTCCGTTCGCGTGAAGATCGAGCAGAAACGCGTCGCGACGGTCGAGGAGAGCTGACATGGCGTTCTTTGACGACAGCCACGACGACGTCATGAGCGACATCAACATGACGCCGCTCATCGACGTGATGCTCGTATTGCTGATTGTGTTCATGGTGACGTTGCCGGTGATCAATCACGCCGTCAAGCTCGACTTGCCGAGTGCGAACAGCAGTCCGAACGATACGCGGCCCGCGCACGTGAGTTTATCGGTCGACGCGAGCGGCACGGTGATTTGGGACGAGAAACCCGTTGAAGCCGATGCACTGGATGCCAGGCTGAATCAGGCGGCGGCCCAGCAACCTCAGCCGGAGATCGAGCTGTATGCCGACCGGGCCGCGCGTTATGAATCGGTGGCCAACCTGCTTTCGGCGGCCCAGCGCGCAGGCCTCGTGAAAATCGATTTCGTCACGCAGCCGAAATCAAAATAAATTTAGGAATATGAATGATGTCAATTCTTGATACGACCGCCGCGACGCTGCTCGACGACGTGTCGGGCGAAACAGCCGTACTCGTGGATTTCTGGGCACCGTGGTGCGGACCTTGCCGTGCGCTCGCGCCTCATCTGGATCGGCTTGCGAAGGACTATGAGGGGCGACTGAAGATCCTGAAGCTGAACATCGACTCCGAGCCGGACGGCGGAAAGAAATTCGGTGTGAGGGCGATTCCGACGCTGATCTTTTATGCGAACGGCAAGGAGCACGACAGGCTGACCGGCCCGTCGACCATACGGATGCGCATGACGATGGAGAAATGGTTTGCGCAATGCGGACTGGAGACGCCGGAATCGGCCGCGAGCGAAGCCGGAAACAACGAGCCGGAGGCCGCCGCGGTCGATGCACCGGCCGTGGAATGGTGCAGCTTCGGCGGCGATGAAGCGCACAAGGATAGATGCATCAGCCGCTATCACGAGCTTTCGGACGCGCAGCGCGGCAGTGAGCGCGTCCAGGAACCCTCGACGCGGCTGGCAGGCGCCCGGGGTCAGTTCGAGGAGGTTGTCGGGGTACCACGGCAGTTCGGGGACCTCGTCGATTCGATCTGGATCTTCCTGAGCCGAGTCAAGGAGGGTGCGGAAGAAGCCGATGCGACGGCGCTGAAGATCTTCCACGCAATTCCGGTGGGCGCGAATCTCGCGCGCGCCACGACCGACGTTCTCCATGAACTCGTTTACCGCTCGCGCTGGGAGATCACGCAGTACTTCA
Organism: Burkholderia sp. Tr-20390; assembly: GCF_017104595.1. Classification (NCBI taxonomy): domain Bacteria; kingdom Pseudomonadati; phylum Pseudomonadota; class Betaproteobacteria; order Burkholderiales; family Burkholderiaceae; genus Burkholderia; species Burkholderia sp. Tr-20390. The sequence goes on from NZ_JAAGPC010000074.1 coordinate 8,597, forward strand.
CGGGTGAAACCGAGCGCGGCATCGTGTTGCGCATCAAGGCAGCGCACGCGCGCGAGCTCGCCGGCGAGAAGATCGCGGCAAAGGAATGGGAAGCGTTGCAGCGCGCGGCCGTGATGCTGGGCGTGGGTGACGGATCGGCCGACCTCGAGGCAAGCCAGATGCTCGAGGGCTTGGCCGGTCCCATGTCGGACTGGTCGGCCAATGGGAAACTCCACATGATCCTGAAGTACGTGAATCGGGAGCTTCGCCGCAAGGCCGATTGGCGTGACGACGAAGAGCAGAAAATCACCGCGATGATCGAACGCGCTACCGAACAGGTGCACAGCGAGATCGGAAGTGCGCCGCGCGACGACGCCGCAGCGCGGGCGGCATGGGTGTCGGCCTTCATCGAGCGCCGCGGGGCATTCATTCAACAGTGCCGGGAGCAGGACCCGGACCTCTGGAAGCGATACGACGTCGTCAGCATGGATAGCGCGCGGCAAGCCGCAATCGTCTGTGCGGATGTGGCGGAATCCCTGTTGACTTGGCTGAGCGCGAACGCGCCCCGTTCCGTTTGAACCTTTTTCCTTCCTTCGATTATTCATGATCTCTGTTGATCCCTCCTTGCGTAATCTGATCGTCGCAAAGGACATTCTGCTGACGCCCTACGGCGTCGACGAGAGCCTGCTCACGCGCACGATCGCCGACATCTTCACGCATCGCGTCGACTACGCGGACCTGTACTTCCAGGCACGCCGCAGCGAAGCATGGCGACTCGAGGAAGGCATCGTGAAATCGGGCAGCTTCAGCATCGGCCAGGGCGTCGGCGTGCGTGCGGTCGCGGACGACCGCACCGCGTTCGCGTTTTCCGACGATCTCTCGCCCGCGGCGATCGCGCAGGCGGCCGCGGCCACCAAGGCGATCGCGGCGGCCGGCGGCGGTATGCAGAAAGTGACGGCGGACGCTTCGCTGAAGAGCGTGACGGGCCACGACCTGTATCTGCCGTCCGATCCGCTCGCGTCGCTCGACGCGACGGCCAAGGTCAAGCTGCTCGAGCGCATCGAGCAGATGGCACGCGGCCGCGACCCGCGCATCACGCAGGTGATGGCAGGCCTCGCCGGCGAATACGACGTCGTGCTGGTCGCCCGCAGCGACGGCGCGCTCGCGGCCGACATCCGCCCGCTCGTGCGCGTGTCGGTCACGGTGATCGCCGAGCAGAACGGCCGCCGCGAGATCGGCTCCGGCGGCGGCGGCGGCCGCTTCGACTACGGCTACTTCACCGACGACGTGCTGTCGCGCTACGTCGATGACGCGGTGCACGCGGCGCTCGTGAACCTCGACGCGCGCCCGGCGCCCGCCGGCACGATGACCGTCGTGCTCGGGGCCGGCTGGCCCGGGATTCTGTTGCACGAAGCGATCGGCCATGGCCTCGAGGGCGACTTCAACCGCAAGGGCTCGTCGGCGTTCGCCGGCCGGATCGGCGAGCGGGTTGCAGCGAAGGGCGTGACGGTGGTCGATGACGGGACGGTGCCGAACCGCCGCGGCTCGCTGAACATCGACGACGAAGGCAACCCGACGCAGCGCACGACGCTGATCGAGGACGGCATCCTGACGGGCTACATCCAGGACACGCTGAATGCGCGCCTGATGAAGATGCCGGTTACCGGCAACGCACGTCGCGAGTCGTACGCGGCGCTGCCGATGCCGCGCATGACCAACACGTACATGCTGAACGGCGACAAGGATCCACAGGAAATCATCGCTTCGGTGAAAAACGGCTTGTATGCGGTCAATTTCTCCGGCGGGCAGGTCGACATCACGAGCGGCAAGTTCGTGTTCTCGGCGTCCGAGGCGTACATGATCGAGAACGGCAAGATCACCTACCCGGTGAAGGGCGCGACGCTGCTCGGCAGCGGCCCGGAATCGCTGAAGTACGTGAGCATGATCGGCAATGACTTGTCGCTCGACAAGGGTGTCGGCACGTGCAGCAAGGAAGGCCAGGGCGTGCCGGTCGGCGTCGGCCAGCCCACACTGCGGCTGGACGAGGTGACGGTTGGCGGAACGCATTAAGCCAGGATCGATACGGCTCGTTTCGACGGACTTTCGCGCCCGATCAATGTACGAATAAAGACATGTTCACTGCCACCACGCAAGCGGACCCGAAGGACTACAGTCTCAACGGCCGCTTCTTTCGACGTTTCATCGACATATCCCGCCCCTACTGGACGAGAGCCGGCGCATCGCGCTCATGGCTGGCACTCGGCATCTTCATCTCGTTCTCGCTGTTCGAGATCCTGCTTGGCGGCAAGGTCTCGATCCTGACCCGGCAGATGAGTGACGCGCTGGTGGGGCGCCACGAGCTGTCTTACTGGCGCCTGTTCTTGCTCGTGACATCGATCGGCCTGGTCATCAACAACGGCATCCTCAGTCAGTTCTTCGATTTCGTCTATACCCGGCTCGCGATCCATTGGCGCGCATGGATGACGAATGACCTGATGTCCCGGTATCTGGGGGCCCGGACGTACTACCGGATCGAACAGGATGGCGACGTCGACAACGTCGACCAGCGCATTCAGCAGGAAGCGGGGCCGTTCTGCAACATGGCGGCGATGTTGCCGCGCATCGCCATCTATTCGGCCGGCACGTTGGGCATCCAGGGCTTGCTGCTTCGTCAGATTTCCCCGCTCTTGTTCTACGGCGTCATTGCTTACGGCATCATTTCCGCCGTGGTGACGTGGCTGCTGTACCGGCCGCTCATTCGCCTGAACTTCGACCTGACCGTTTCCGAGGCTGAGCTTCGCTTCGGTATCCTGCATGTCAGAAGCAATGGCGAGACGGTCGCGCTTTACCGCGGCGAATCCGCCGAGGCGCGCAGCGTGGCGCGACGGCTGGACAAGGTCGTGGACATCGCGATGGGCACCGCGCGCTACGCCTTCATCATGCGATCGACCGAGTCGCTGGTCGGCGTCGTCTGGACGCTGTTGCCGGTCGTCATCCTCGTGCCGCTCTACTTCAGCGGCAAGATCAGTTTCGGCGTGGTGACGCAAGGAACGGCGTCGGCAACGCTGCTGCTTCAGGGCATCCAGCGCGTGACGACGTTCATGCCGATATTCGCGTCCGCCGCGCCCCATGTGGTGCGGCTTGCCCAGATCGTCGAAAAGGCGGATGCGGTGAGCGCAGCCCATGCCGATCGCGCGGAAACCATCGCGTATCAGGAAGGCAACGCGATTCAACTGACGCGTCTTACGCTCCAGACGCCGGGCCGCGAGCGCACGCTGCTGCGAGGATTGAGCCTGGCAATCGGCTGGGGCGAGCACTTGCTGATCATGGGGCAAACCGGCGTCGGCAAGAGTTCGTTGCTGCGCGCCGTGGCGGGACTGTGGCGAACGGGCAGCGGAACGATCACGATGCCGCCGCCGCAGGATGTGCTGTTCCTGCCGCAACGTCCGTACATGCTGCTGGGAAGCCTGCGCGAGCAGATCCTGTACCCGGAGACGGAAAGCACGCATACCGATCAACAGCTCCAGGCCTTGCTGGAGCAGGTCAATCTGCCGGATCTCGCGCGCAGGCATGGGGGATTCAATACGGTGATCGATTGGTCGAGAGTGCTGTCGTTGGGAGAGCAGCAGCGGATCGGCTTCGCACGCGCACTGGCTGCGCGCGCCCGTTACGTGTTTCTCGACGAGGCAACGAGCGCTGTCGACCTGGCCACCGAGCAATCGCTGTATCGGGCACTCGCGCTGGCCGGTGCAACGTACGTCAGCGTCGGCCACCGCGATTCGCTGCTGGCGTACCACCAGAACGTACTCCGGCTTCAGGCGGAGGGCGCGTGGCAATTGCTGACGGCGGAGCAGATGCAACGAGAAACCGATCGCGTGAAGAATGAAGACGCCGCGTGACGGGCGATTCGGCAACCCGTCACGGGCGCCATTCCAAACACAAACGAACGTTCATGAATCAACCTCTACCTGACATGACGCCGGCGGCGGCTCGCATTGCGCAACTGCGCGACGCGATGGCCCGCGAGAATACTGCCGCGTACCTCGTGCCGTCCGCCGACCCTCACCTGTCCGAGTACCTGCCCGAACGCTGGCAGGCGCGCCGCTGGCTGTCCGGCTTCACGGGCTCGGTCGGCACGCTCGTCGTCACCGCGGATTTCGCGGGCCTGTGGGTCGACAGCCGCTACTGGGTGGAGGCCGAGGCCGAACTGGCCGGTACGGGTGTCCAGCTGATGAAGATGACGGGCGGTCAGCAAAGCGCGCCGCATGTCGAGTGGCTCGCGCAGAACGTGGCGGCCGGTGCGACGGTCGGCGTCGACGGCGCGGTGCTCGGGGTCGCGGCGGCCCGCACGCTGACGGGGGCGTTGAACGCGCGCGGCATCGCGCTGCGCACCGATCTCGACCTGCTCGACGCGATCTGGCCCGATCGTCCCGGGCTGCCCGATGACGCGGTATTCGAGCACGTCTCGCCGCAGGCCGACACGAGCCGCGCGCGCAAGCTCGCCGAGGTGCGCCGCGCGATGCGCGCGCAGGGCGCGCAATGGCATTTCGTGTCGACGCTCGACGATCTCGCGTGGCTGTTCAACCTGCGCGGCACCGACGTCGCCTTCAACCCCGTGTTCGTCGCGCACGCGATGATCGGCAGCGATCGCGCGACACTGTTCGTCGCCGACGGCAAGATCTCGCCGGCACTGGTCGCGGCGCTCGCGCAGGACGGCGTCGAGGTTCGCCCGTACGATGCCGCGCGCGCCGCGCTCGCGGCGCTGCCCGACGGTGCGACGCTGCTGATCGATCCGCGCCGCATGACGGTCGGCGCGCTCGAGGCGGTGCCGGCCGGCGTGAAGCTGACCGAGGCCGTGAACCCGTCGACCTTGGCGAAGTCGCGCAAGACGGCCGCCGAGATCGAGCACGTACGCGTGACGATGGAACACGACGGCGCCGCGCTCGCCGAATTCTTCGCATGGTTCGAGCAGGCGGTGAACCGCGAGACGATCACCGAGTTGACGATCGACGAGCAGCTCACGGCCGCGCGCGCACGGCGCTCCGGCTACGTGCAGCCGAGCTTCGCGACGATCGCCGGCTTCAATGCGAACGGCGCGATGCCGCACTACCGCGCGACGCCCGAGTCGCACGCGACGATCGCCGGCGACGGCCTGCTGCTGATCGATTCGGGCGGCCAGTACACGACCGGCACGACCGACATCACACGCGTCGTGCCCGTCGGCACGATCAGCTACCTGCAGCGCCGCGATTTCACGATCGTGCTGAAGTCGATGATTGCGCTGTCGCGCGCGCGCTTTCCGCGCGGCATCCGCTCGCCGATGCTCGATGCGATCGCGCGTGCGCCGATGTGGGCGGCCGGGCTGGACTACGGTCACGGTACGGGTCACGGCGTCGGCTACTTCCTGAACGTGCACGAGGGTCCGCAGGTCATCTCGCACTCCGCGCCGGCCGAGCCGCATACGGCGATGGAGGAAGGGATGATCACGTCGATCGAGCCGGGCGTGTACCGGCCCGGCAAATGGGGCATCCGGATCGAGAACCTGGTCGTGAACCGCGAGGGCGAGCAGACGGAGTTCGGCGACTTCCTCGCATTCGAGACGCTGACGCTGTGCCCGATCGACACGCGCTGCGTGCTGATCGACCTGCTGCACGACGACGAGCGCGCGTGGCTGAACGCGTATCACGCGACGGTGCGCGAGTGCGTCGGCGGGCACGTGAGCGGCGACGCGAAGGCGTGGCTGGATGCGCGCACGCAGCCTGTCTGACGAAGCCAGCCGGGTCGACACAAGAGGGAGCGTCACGTCACCGACGGTGACCTGTGACGACACGTCATAACGAATACGAGACAGTGAAACATGGAAGCCAACCTGAACATGCAATCGAATGAATTTCTGCATACGCAAGACGAATTCAACCAATATGCGGCCGACGTCCTGGCGCACGCCAAGGCTATCGGTGCGACCAGCGCGATGACAAGGATCGCGGAAGGCAGCGGCTTCTCCGTATCTGTTCGGCGTGGCGCGACCAATACCATCGAACACAAGCATAGCAAGGGCGCCAGCGTCATCGTCTATGTCGGCAACAAGCAGGGTACGGCGACCACGTCCGATTTATCCCCGGCTGCCCTGAAAGATGCGGTCGCTGCCGCTTACCATATTGCCTGCGCCACGGCCGAGGACACGGCGACCGGGCTTGCCGACGACGACCAGCTCGAACATTCGCCGCGCGATCTCGATCTCTACCACCCGTGGTCTCTGTCGATCGACGGAGCGCTGGAACTGGCGCGCCGAGCCGAGGACGCTGCGTTTTCGGTGAGCCCGCAGATCCAGAATTCGGAGGGTGCGAGCGTCGACACCATGAACGGACACTTCGTGCTCGCCGCGTCGAACGGGTTTCAGGGAGGCTACGCGTCGTCGAATCACTCGATATCATGCAAACCGCTGGCGGGAAGCGGCAGTCATATGCAGATGGAATCCTGGCACACGTCGCAGAGGCGGCCCCAGGATCTGGCGTCGCCCGAATTCGTGGGGCGTTACGCAGCCGAGCGTGCCATCGCGCGTGTGCAGCCGCGCCCCTTCGAGACCAGAAAGGTTCCTGTGCTGGTGGAGGCGCGGTTGGCGACGGGTTTGCTGATGAATTTCGTCCAGGCGGCCAGCGGCAGCGCGCTGTTCGCGAAAGCGTCTTTCCTGGTCGACAGTCTCGGGAAGAAGATCTTCGCTTCGCATGTCCGTATCGACGAGGATCCGCATGTACCCGCTGCGATGGGCAGTGCGCCGTTCGACGGCGAGGGCGTGAGAACGCGGAAGCGTCGCGTCGCGCACGACGGTGTGATCGAAGGCTACTTTTTGTCGTCTTACGCGGCAAGAAAACTCGGCATGCAAACGACCGGCAACGCGCACGGCCCGCACGGTCTGTCGTTGCGCAGCACGGCAACCCTGCCGGGCGACGATCTCGACGGCATGCTCGAGCGCCTCGGGACGGGGCTGCTGCTCACGTCGATGATCGGACAGGGCATCAATTTGGTGACCGGAGACTATTCGCGAGGCGCCGCCGGGTTCTGGGTCGAGAACGGCAAGATCCAGTACCCCGTGGAAGGCATTACGGTCGCCAGCACGCTGCAGCAGATGTTCAGGAACATCGTTGCGGTGGGAAGCGATACGTTTACGGCGGGCGCGTTGACGTCGGGCTCGGTGTTGATCGAAGAAATGACCGTGGCCGGACGATGAGCGGTTTCGTCGAGATCGCGTCGGCTCGCGGGGCGTTGCCTGGACGATTGCCGAATGGCTTTTCCGGGCTGCGTGGAAGGGGGAGCCTTCGTCCGGCAATTTCCTGGACAGTGATCGATGCGTGATTTCCATAGCCGGGCTCGCCAATCCAGTCTGAGGAAACGCGCTCGAAAGATCGATTGCATGCCGCTTCCCCGGCATGTCAGGGATAGTCTGGCGCTCGAATATCATCTGCAACTCGAAGCACTGAAGGCGGGCGTTGGGACGTTGACGTCGCTGCAATTGCTGACAAGGGTGGCACTGGCCGCCGATATGCTGCGATCGCTGGGGTATGGCGCAGCGGAAACGCGGGGGTTCCATGAGTACGAGGCCGCTGCATGGAATGCGCTTCAGGCTGGGCGGGATGGCGAGATCCAGTTCGACGAGGACAGCTATCGGTTATTCGCCGAGCTGGTGACGAGCCATGATGACCAACTGGCTCGCGCTCCCGTGAGCGCGATCGAGGCCGTCGCGAATCGACTGGAATCGGCAAGTCGCCAGGCGTGACACTGCACGGTCGTCTTTTGAAAGTTGACCATGCAGAAGTGGAGTGGGCAGCAATCGCTAGAGGGCAGGCTAGGTGAGAAGGACAGCGAGACACCCATGAATTCCCAAGCTGGGTGGGGTTGCTCCGTCATACCAAGCTTCGGGAGGCAGTTGTCGCAGAGACTGCCTCACCGTTGCCTTTGTTTCCCCGCATGCTTCCAATCGAAGCGATACGATCAGCCTAGCTACTAGAGGCCGAGATCCGACAAGCCGGGATGATCATCCGGCCGACGGCCCAGGGGCCAGTGATATTTGCGCTCGGATTCCTTGATCGGCATATCGTTGATGCACGCATAGCGGCGTTGCATGAGGCCATCCTCGCCGAACTCCCAGTTCTCGTTGCCGTAGGAGCGGAACCAGTTGCCCGAGTCGTCGTGCCATTCGTAGGCGTAGCGCACGGCGATGCGATTGCCGCCGAACGCCCACAGTTCCTTGATCAGACGATACTCGTGCTCCTTCTTCCATTTGCGCTCGAGGAACGCCTGCGCTTCCGCTCGATTGTTCGCGAACTCTGCGCGATTGCGCCATTTCGTGTCGAGCGAATAGGCGAGCGCGACCTTGGCGGCGTCGCGCGAATTCCAGCCGTCTTCCGCGAGACGGACTTTCTCGATGGCCGTCTCCAGCGTGAACGGCGGAAGCGGCGGGCGGAGTTCAGTGTTGGTCGACATGGTGTTTCCTCAGTGGCTGGTGGATGAAGACCCGATACCGGGTCGAAGGGTGGATAAGCGCAGTGCTGCGTGTTCTCGATCGCTTAGTCTGGCGACTCGCCCGTGTGCAGGGCGGACTTCGCCCGCTTACACCGCGAAGGTGATGTAACCGCCCGAGTGCGTCATGATGTGCGCCCAACGCACGGCCGCGTACAGGCCCTCGGCGGATGCAAAGTCGCTGCCGTCAATCGCGACGACCCACTGGTCCTCTTTGAGGCGAAGCGCGAGTCGATGGTTTTCGATCAGGTCGCTGTACCAGCGCCATGTGGCCGGATTCGACTTATCGGCCTGCAGAGCTTGATGAAGGGCAGTGACTTCGCAATCTGAGGGGCACATGACAGTCTCCTTGACGGACCGACCTTGAGTGATTGAGACAGGTCTGTATCAATACTGGTGTAGACAGGTCTGTCTGTCAAGAAATTTCTGTGCCGCTCGGCGCCTATGCAGAGACAGGTCTGTCTGCCATAATGGAGGCATGATCTGGCAAAAAAGGGGCCGAAATGTCACAACCCTCCGCACGCGACCGGATATTGGAAACCGCTGCGCACCTGTTCTATCAGGACGGGTTTCGTGCCACGGGCATCGACAAGATCATCGCCGAGTCAGGCGTCGCAAAAATGTCGCTTTACCGGCACTTCGCCTCCAAGAGCGAACTTATTGCAGCGTTCCTGGACCGTCGTCACGAGTTCTGGATGCGCTGGTTTGTCGAAGAGGTGGAGGCCCGTTTTGCTCAGCGTGCCGGGCTGCCCGTCATCGCGGAAGCCTTAGGTGAATGGTTTGCGCAGGAAGACTTCCGTGGTTGCGCCTTTATCAATGTGGTCGCCGAAGCCGGATCGACGGGAGACCCGGGGCATCTTCAGCAGGCCGTATCACATAAGCACGCGCTTGAGCAGTACATTGCTGAACTCGCTGGCCGCCTCAGGCTCCAGTCGCCTGCTACCGTCGCCGCAGATGCGATGCTCTGCGTGGAAGGCATGATTGTGCGCTATCAGGTGACACACGATCCCACCGTGGCGGATTCGGGCAAGCGTGTACTGGCGAGAATCGAAGAAGGCGCGTCGACAAGGCGCAGGTCCAAAGCTGCTTGAAGGCGCCATTTCTGCGTGGACGTCAACACGCGTGTCGAGTTTCATGTACGCCGAGGCCTCTCATCCGAGTAACCGTTCTTCCAGTTGTACAGAGGCCCCCCTGTCGTCGTCCAGCTTTCGCGCCACCGCCTGTGCACTTGCTTCCCGTGTGCACAGTTCGGACGCCAATAAAGCAGGTCGGCCGACCCTCTACTTCGGCGTGCGCCGGCGCTTCCCTGCCGGCATCGCGGTCGCCGTGCAGGCACGATCCCGAAGCACCGCTCAATCAGCAGTAGCGATTGCCCGCTCAAGCTCGGATTTCGCACAACGCGTGACCGCCGCTGCCGGCACCGCAAGGGAAGTTGCCACTGGGCTTCGCGGCACCGCGCCTGGTGCCGACTTTAATTCGTGGCGAGCAATTCCTTGAATTCAGAAGAGTGCCCGGCTCCCGGGCGGATGTGAGCCGGCGAAGGGACATCTCCACTTCGCAAACGAGGACAAACCTTGTTTGGGTCTACGGCGAACGGAGGCCCTCCGGCGCCCTGGAATTGACGCGTAATATATTGGACTGGCTTTGCCTGGATGATCGCCCGAGCGCGATATCGCTTTGCCGGCGTTCTGCAAATTTCCCAAGATTCCAATATGCGTATCCCGCCGCTCAAGGCCATCATCGCGTTCGAAAGCGTCGCCCGGACCAAAAGCGTCAACCGCGCGGCGGAAGAGCTCGGCCTGACCGCGTCCGCCGTCAGTCATCAGCTCAGCAACCTCGAATCGCAGATCGGTCAGCCGCTGTTTCAGCGCTCGGGGCGCGGCCTCGTCCTCACGCCGACCGGCGAACGCTATTTGGCCGACGTCACCGGCTCGTTGGCCGACCTCAGCCGCGCGACCGAGCGCGCGTCGAGCCGCACCGAAGTCGATATCCTGCGCGTGCATTCGAGCCCGAGCTTCGGATTGATGTGGCTGCTGCCGCGGCTGTCGTCGTTTCAGGAGGCGAACGGCGATATCCAGCTGAACCTCGCGTGCTCCTACGAAAACGTGTCGTTCTCGAACGGCTTCTACGATATCGACGTCCGGCACGGCTACGGCAACTGGGACAACCTCGAGGTCCGGACCGTGCGCGGCGAGTTCATCGCGCCGCTCGCGTCGCCGCGCTATCTCGAGCGGCATCCGGTGAACGCGCCGGAAGACCTGCTCGCGCACCGGCTGATCTATTCCGAAACGCCGCTGGTCCAGTGGAAGCAGTGGTTCGGCCGGACCGGCGTGCCGCTCGCGGCCCAGAAGACCTTCGATTTTTCGTTCGACCGTTCGTACATGTCGCTCGAAACCGCCGCGCTCGGCCTCGGCATTGCGCTCGAAAGCCTGATGCTCGCGTCAGTGAAGATCCGCGAAGGGCTGCTGGTGCCGGTGTTCGACTCGGCCCATGCGGTCGAAGTCGGCGCACATCATCTCGTTTACCCGCGTCAGAACGCGGAACTGCCGCGCGTGAAGCGCTTCCTTGCCTGGATCGAGCGAGAAGTCGCGGGTCATCAGCAAACGGGTTGACCGGGCCGTTCGGCCGCGCCCCCCGGGGATATTGCGCTGCAGCACCGGCCGCGCGCCGTCATCTGAATTTTTCTCAGCCATGGCTGAGCGTTTCCGCGTTGATGCGGGTGTCAGGGGAGCCGACACTCCATGCACACATCAACACTCAGGAGACGACCGATGTTGCTCGACCAGAAGACCATCATCGTGACCGGCGCCGCGTCGCCGCGCGGTATCGGCAAGGCCACCGCCCGGGCACTGGCCGCCCACGGCGCACGCGTGGCGATCCTCGACCTTCGTCGGGAAGACGCAGAGGCGGCAGCCGCCGAACTCGGGCGCGACCATCTCGGCCTGGCCTGCGACGTGACCGACCGCGACGCATGCGTGGCCGCAGCCCGTGCGACGCTGGAACGCTATGGCCGCATCGACGGCCTCGTCAACAACGCCGGCATCACGCAACCCGTGCGCACGCTGGATATCTCGGCGCGCGACTTCGATGCGATCGTCGACGTGAACCTGCGCGGCACGCTGTACATGTCGCAAGCCGTTCTGCCGGCGATGAAGGAGCAGCGCGGCGGCAGCATCGTGTGCATGTCGTCGGTGTCCGCGCAGCGCGGCGGCGGCATCTTCGGCGGGCCGCACTACAGCGCCGCGAAGGCCGGGGTGCTTGGGCTCGCGAAGGCGATGGCGCGTGAATTCGGCGGTGACCACATCCGCATCAATTCGATCACGCCGGGCCTGATCCAGACCGACATCACCGGCGACAAGCTGACGCCCGACATGCGCGCGGACATCATCAAGGGCATTCCGCTCGGCCGCCTCGGCGAAGCCGACGATGTCGCCCATGCATGCCTGTTCCTGCTGAGTGACCTGTCGAGCTATCTGACGGGTATCACGCTCGACGTCAACGGCGGGATGCTGATCCACTGAAAACGGCGCCGCGATACGTGCGGCGCCGCCCATCATGCACCCGGGACAACCCGGGGCCGTGGCAGGAGACAAACATGAGAGCAAAGTACCCCGCACCGCCGGTTCACGGCGAGATGCTGCAACAGGGCGATGTACAGACGTTCGAAGCGGCGACCTATGCGAAGGTCGCGCGCCGGCTGATCCCGTTCCTGATGTTGTGCTACCTCGGTGCCTATCTCGACCGGGTCAACGTCGGATTCGCGAAACTGCAGATGCTCAACGAGCTGCGGTTCAGCGAGACCGTGTACGGAATGGGCGCAGGCATCTTTTTCCTCGGCTACTTTCTGTTCGAAGTGCCGAGCAACCTGATCCTGCATCGGGTCGGGGCGCGCCGCTGGCTCGCGCGCATCATGCTGACGTGGGCCGTGATATCCGCGAGCTTCGTGTTCGTGAAGTCGCCTACCGCGTTCTACGCGCTGCGGTTTCTGCTCGGTGTCGCCGAAGCGGGCTTCGCGCCGGGCGTGATCCTGTATCTCACGTACTGGTTCCCGTCGGCGCGTCGCGCGAAGGCGCTGTCGCTGTTCTTCATGGCGATTCCGCTCGCCGGGATCATCGGCGGGCCGCTGTCGGGCGCGATCATGCATTCGCTGCACGGCGCGATGTCGATGGCCGGCTGGAAGTGGCTGTTCCTGCTCGAGGCGCTGCCTTCGTTCGTGCTGGGCTTCGCGATCCTGCTGTATCTCGATGACGGCATCGCCGGCGCGAAATGGCTGACCGATGCCGAAAAAGCCTTGCTCGCGCGCAACGTCTCGGCCGATGCCGCGCACACGACCGCTCACCTGTCGATTCGCGCGTTCGTTGCCGATCGCCGGCTCTGGCTGATGGCCGCGATCTATTTCTGCGTCGTGCTCGGGCAGTACGGCCTGACGTTCTGGCTGCCCACGATCATTCGCAAGGCCGGTGTCGCCGAGCCGCTGTGGGTCGGGCTGTTCACCGCGATTCCGTATGCGTGCGCGATCGTCGCGTTGCCGCTGATCGGCATGAGCGCCGACCGCCGCCGCGAGCGCCGTTTCCATCTCGCGGTGCCGATGCTGGTCGCGGCGGCGGGTTTCGCGACGTTGCCGATGCTGGGCAGCGTCGGCGCATCGATCGTGTGCCTGAGCATCGCGTCGGCCGGCATTCTCGCGTCGTCGTCGCAGTTCTGGTCGCTGCCGACGGCGCTGCTCGGCGGGATGTCGGCCGCCGCGGGCATCGCCGCGGTCAACTGCTTCGCGAACCTCGCGGGATTCTTCTCGCCGGCGATCGTCGGCTGGCTGAACGACCTGACCGGCAGGTCCACCGCCGGGCTGCTCTTCATCTCCGTTGCGATCACGTTCGGCGCGCTGCTGGTGTTCCTCGTGCCGCGATCCGTGAACCGCTGATTCGACCTGCATACCTTCTGATCCAATACTGGAGTAATCAATGGATACCGAAACGATCCATGAAGCGGTCACGCTCGCCGAGCGCGCGTACCGCATCCGCAGGAACGCCGTGCTGATGGGCGAAGTCCAGGGGCAGGGCTATGTCGGCCAGGCGCTCGACATCGCCGACGTGCTGGCCGTCGCGTACTTCGGCGCGATGCGCTATCGCCCGGACGACCCCGAGTGGGAAGGGCGCGACCGCTTCCTGTTGTCGAACGGGCACTATGCGATCGCGCTGTACGCCGCGTTGTTCGAAGCCGGCATCCTGCCGGCCGACGAACTCGAAACCTACGGCAGCGACGATAGCCGTTTGCCGATGTCCGGGATGGCGAGCTACACGCCGGGGATGGAGATGTCCGGCGGCTCGCTCGGGCACGGGCTGACGATTGCGGTCGGTCGTTGCCTCGGTCTGAAGCGCAAAGGCTCGGACGCATTCGTCTATACCCTGTTCTCGGACGGCGAACTGGACGAAGGAGCGATCTGGGAAGGGCTGATGTCGGCCGCGCACTGGAAGCTCGACAACCTGATCGCGATCGTCGACGTGAACAACCAGCAGGCCGATGGCCCGTCGACGCAGATCATGGCGTTCGAACCGCTGGTCGACAAGCTCGAGGCCTTCGGCTGGTACACGCAACGCGTGGACGGCAACGACATCGATGCGGTGAAGCGCGCGTTCGACCATGCACGCGAACATGACGCACCGCAGCCGCGCATCATCGTCTGCGACACGAAGATGGGGCGCGGCGTGCCGTTCCTCGAAGCACGCGAGAAAAGCCATTTCATTCGCGTCGATGCGCACGAGTGGAAGCTCGCGCTCGACGCACTCGAAGCAGGGAGACACGCATGAGCACCGTCGACAACAAGCCGCGCCTGAAGACTTCCGCGATGATCGCGTCCATCGCCGCGGAAGGGCAGGCGACCCGCTCCGCACCGTTCGGCCATGCGCTGGCCGAACTCGCACGCACGAACGCCAACGTGATCGGCATGACGGCCGATCTCGGCAAGTACACCGACCTGCACATCTTCGCGAAGGCATTTCCCGAGCGTTACTACCAGATGGGGATGGCCGAGCAGCTGCTGATGGGGGCGGCCGCCGGATTCGCGCACGAAGGGGCGCAGCCGTTCGTCACGACCTACGCGGTGTTCGCGACGCGCCGCGCGTACGACTTCATCCATCAAGCGATCGCCGAGGACAATCTCGACGTGAAGCTGATCTGCGCACTGCCGGGGCTTACGACCGGCTACGGACCGAGCCACCAGGCGGCCGAGGATCTGGCGTTGATGCGCGCGATGCCGAACATGACCGTGATCGATCCGTGCGACGCGCTGGACATCGAACAGATGGTGCCGGCCATCGCCGCGCACAAGGGGCCGGTGTACGCACGCCTGCTGCGCGGCAACGTGCCGGCCGTGCTCGACGAATACGATTACCGTTTCGAGCTCGGCAAGGCGAAGCTGCTGCGCGACGGCAACGACGTGCTGCTGATCTCGTCCGGGATCATGACGATGCGTTCGCTCGAGGTCGCGAAGGCGCTCGAGGCCGATCGCGTCGATGTCGCGGTGCTGCACGTACCGACGATCAAGCCGCTCGATACGGCGACGATCGTCCGCGAGGCGGCGCGCAAAGGGCGCATGGTGATCGTCGCCGAAAATCATACGGTGATCGGCGGGCTCGGCGAAGCGGTCGCGACCGCGCTGCTGGCGGCCGGCGTTGTCGTGCCGTTCCGGCAGATCGGGTTGCCCGATGCGTATCTCGCCGCGGGTGCGCTGCCGACGCTGCACGATCGTTACGGGATCTCGGCCGGCGCGATGCGGGCGAATATCCGGTCGTGGGCGGGATGACGGATTGAAGCCAGGGTATGCCGGGAGAACGTTACATAGTGCGACGGCCGTATTGTGACCGCTTCCTGGCGCTACCGGCTGCTTGCTACAGCCTCCCCAGCAAGCAAACGGTTTGCTGGGGAGCATTGCCAAGGTCGAATATTGACGACCTGAATGGGTTAGCGGTAACGGCCTTTTTCTGGTCCGCGGTGGCTCTGCACCCCGTTAAAGCGACGCGCCGCTGCACACGACGGTTGCTGCCTGAGGATCTCGCTTGCATCCGCGCTCAACAGGAAGCCCGTCAGCGCAGGGGTGCGACCGAAGCCCCTGTGATTCGGTGTCGACGGAGCGAATCCGCGACGAAGCCCGACACCTTCATCTCCTCGACGAACTGGCAGAGAAGCGCAGCGACCGCTTCGCCGCGGCTCTTCGGCACGCCCATCGCCTGGCGGATCACCATGAAGCGCTCGTCGAGCAGGCGCAGGCCGGGCGTCTTCGCCGCATCGGCTTCGAGCTGCTGCTTCACGCCGGCCGCGACTTCGAGCTGCTGTTCGACGAACGTCGGCACGACGGCCGGCGATGTCGGCGCGCGCACGATCTGCGCGGCCTTCAGTTCGCGCGTGAGGAACAGGTCATATGCGCTGCCCTTGCCAACCGCCACCCGGTTGTGCGGCTGGTCGACATCCGCGTTGCCGCGAATCGGCGAATCGTCGCGCACGAGATAGAAGCCTTCGATCAGCACGTACGGTTCGGTGAACGCGACCGTCTCGCCGCGCAGCGGATCGACCGCGAAGAAGCCGAAATCGGCGCGCTCTTCGGTCAGCGCCTGCACGGACTTGCCGGCGGCGTCGAACACGACGAGCTCCAGCTCGGCAGACAGCCGCTCAGCGAACGCGCGTGCGAGGTCGAGCGACACGCCGAACGGCTCGCCCGTGGCCGGGTCGCGGTTCGCAAGGATCGGGTTGCCGAGATTGATCGACGCTCGCAGCTTGCCGGTCGGGGTGAACGCGGAGAGGACGGAAGGGTCGACGGTCATGAAAGGGCTCGTTTGGGAATCGGATGCGCCGCTCGCACGGGCGCTCAAGGTTTGAGAATGGCGCTGATGCGCGACAGCGCATCGAGCGTATGCAACAGGTGTTGACGCAGTTCTTCCGATGCCTCTTCATTGCGCTCGCGCTCGAGCAGCTCGAGCACGTGAAGATGCTGCTTCGCATGTTCGACGTAGCGCTCGCGATCCTGCATCGAGCGGTACGACAGCAGGCGGCGCACGCGATTCACGCGCCGGATCGTGTCGATGAAGAAACTGTTGCCCGATGCTTCGACGAGTGATTCGTGGAACCGCACGCCGCGATCGTGCAGTTGATCGGCGGTATCGGTCTCGATGCCGCCGGCGAGCAGGTGTTTCTCGACTTCGCGGCACCGTTCCAGCACCTTCGGTTCGAGCCGGTAGCCGGGTTCGAGCAGTGCGGCCGGTTCGAGCGCAAGGCGCAGCCGGTACGATTTCAACAGGCTGTCGGGCGTCGTGAGCATCGGCGAGAACTGCCAGCCGTAGCCCGGCTTGCGCTCGGCCCAGCCTTCTTGCGCGATACGCCCGAGCACGGCCGTGAGCTGCGCGTTCGTCAGCCCGTAGCGGGTGCGGATCAGCTGCTCGGAAAATTCGTCGGGCAGCTCGCCCTTCAGGCGATCGTCCGCGATCCGGAAATACACGCTCGTGATCACGTCGGCTTCGCCGAGACCGAGTTCGTCGACGACGTCCGACAGCGGCTCGATCACGGGCTTCGCGACGAAGAAGCCGCGATTGCGCTCGCGCGTCAGGATGCCTTTCTCGTGCAGCAGCGCGAGCGCCTCGTTGACGGGTGAACGGGATACGCGCAGGCGGTCGGCCAGCATCTGCGCGGGCAGGTGCGCGCCGACGGCGAGTCCTTCCGTCTTGATCAATTCGACAATCTGGGTCGCGATGGAGCGGTCGATCATGTGAGTGAGCATTCGGGGCGCCGCGGGCGGCTTCGGTCTCAAGCCTCCTGCGTCGTCAAGTTCTTCTGCAATATCAGCGGAATGACGCCGCCTGAGCGCAGCAGCTCGCATTCGAGACGGGTCTCGACCGCGGCCGTCGCGTCGACGGGCTCGACGCGACCGTCGGCGCGCACGATGCGCACGGGCACCGTGCAGCGCGGCGACAGCGCATCGGCCGGCGCGTCGACCTCGAGCTTATCACCTGGCCGGAGGTCCAGCGTGTCCGGGTGGATGCCCGCCGCGAAGCGCAGCGGCAGGATGCCCATCCCGATCAGGTTCGAGCGGTGGATGCGCTCGAAGCTTGCCGCCAGCACCGCGCGGATGCCGAGTAGCCGCTGGCCTTTCGCGGCCCAGTCGCGCGACGATCCGGTGCCGTAGCGCTCGCCGGCGACGAGCACGACCGGATTGCCTTCCTCCCGGTAGCGCGCGGCTGCCTCGAAGATCGGCAACACGTCGCCGCTCGGCACGTGCAGCGTATGCGCGACCGGCATGCCGTCGCGCAGCCGGTTGACGAGGGTCCGGTTGTAGAACGCGGCCCGCATCATCACTTCCCAGTTGCCGCGCCGCGATGCGAACACGTTCAGGTCATCGCGATCGTCGCCGCGCGACACGAGGAAATCCGCGACGAAGCTGTCCTTCGGGATCGCGCTGGCGGGCGAGATGTGATCGGTCGTCACGTCGTCGCCGAGCACCAGCAGCGGATACGCGCTGTACGTGCCGAGCTGGCTGCGCTGCGACGCCGACGCGAACGGCGGCCGGCGCAGCGCGGTCGAGGCCAGATCCCACGGGAACTGCGCGCTGTCGGGCGCGTCGAGGTCGTGCCAGGCCGGGTTCGCACTGGCGTGCGCGAATGCACGCGGGTAGTCGTGCGGATCGGCGGCGGCCGCCGTCAGTTCGGCGATGGCTTCGCGTGTCGGCCACAGGTCGTGCAGGTACACGGGCCGGCCGTCGGCCGTGTGCTGGAGCGGGTCGCGACTCACGTCGATTTCGGCGTCGCCAGCCAGCGCGAACGCGATCACGAGCGGCGGCGACATGATGAAGCCGAGGTCGAGATCCGGGTGGATGCGCCCCGGGAAATTGCGGTTGCCTGACAGCATCGCGACCGGCCGGATCGACGCGTCGGCGAGCGCCGCGCGGATCGGCTCGGTCAACGGCCCGGAGTTGCCGATGCAGGTCGTGCAGCCGTACCCGACGATATCGAAACCGACCGCCGACAGGTCGTCGACGAGCCCGGCCCGTTCGAGGTAGGCGGCCGCCGCGGGCGAACCGGGGCCGAGCGACGTCTTGACCCATGCCGGCACCTTCAGCCCGAGCGCACGCGCGTTGCGCGCGACGAGGCCGGCTGCGATCAGCAGCGCAGGATCGGACGTGTTCGTGCAGCTCGTGATCGCGGCGATCGCGACCGGATGCTTCGGCATCGACGGATGCGGATGCGCGGGATGGAACGCGAGCGGTGCGAGCGCGGCGGCCGTCTGCGAATGATCGAGCAGGTCCTGCGGGCGGCGCGGCCCGGCGACGTGCATGCCGATCGACGCGAGGTCGAGGTCGATCGTGCGCGTGTAGCGCGGCTCGGCATCCGGATCGAACCACAGGCCGGCTTGTCGCGTGAACGCTTCGACGAGCCGGATCGCCGATTCGGATCGGTGGGTCGCGCACAGGTAGTCGAGCGTGTTGCCGTCGACCGGGAAGAAGCCGGTCGTCGCGCCATACTCGGGCGCCATGTTCGCGACGACCGCGCGCTCGCCGGCACCGAGCGTCGCGACGCCCGGGCCGAAGAACTCGACGAACTCACCCGATACGCCGATTGCACGCAGCCGCTGCGTGACGGTCAGCGCGAGATCGGTCGCCAGCACGCCCGCGCGCAACGCGCCGGTCAGCCGTACGCCGATCACGTCGGGAATGCGCTGCATCACGGGCATCCCGAACATCACCGTCTGCGCCTCCAGGCCGCCTACGCCCCAGCCGAGCACGCCGATGCCGTTGATCATCGGCGTGTGGCTGTCGGTGCCGATCAGCGTGTCGGGCACGGCCCAGCGCTCGCCGTCGCGCTCGAGCGTCGTGACCACCGTCGCCAGTTGCTCGAGGTTGATCGTATGCATGATCCCCGTGCCCGGCGGATGGATGCGCACGCCCGTCAGCGACTTCGATGCCCAGCGCAGGAACCGGTAGCGCTCCGCGTTGCGGCGCAGCTCGCGCTGCAAGTTCAGCGGCGCGGCGTCCGGCCGCGCGAAATATTCGACGGCCAGCGAGTGGTCGACCGACGAATCGACCGGGAGCACCGGGTTCAGCGACGCCGGATCCGCGCCGGCTTCGGCGAGCGCGTCGCGCATCCCGGCGATATCGACGAGCGCCGGCGTGCTGGTGGTGTCGTGCATCAGCACGCGGTTCGGCTGGAACGCGATCTCGGCCTCGCTGGTCGCGCGGCGTGTCCATTCGACGATGGCGTCGACCGCCTGCTGCCGCTCGTCGCCATCGGTATTGCGGATCACGTTTTCGAGCAGCAGACGCAGCACGACGGGCAGTTCGCGCAACGTGGCGCCGAACCGGCCGGGAAGGTCGACGAAGCGAAACGTCGCGCCATCGACTGTCAACCGGGCTTCCGAGGGGGAGTTGGTGTTTTCCATGACTGTATTTTTGCACTTTAACAAGTAAAAATGCAATCTAGTGCTAACCCGACATACAACAATTCAGGAGACGACCGTGACGAAAACAGGCAACGACCCGGACGAAAACCGTCCGGATCCGATGCGTCGCCGCGTGATGGGGCACACGGCGGCGCTCGGCGCGCTCGCGCTCCTCGGCGCGGCCGCCGGGCCGGTTTCTGCAGACGAATCACACAAGGCTTTGAAAGGAAAAACACCCATGTTTGCTTATGTCGGATCGCGCACCACGCGCGAACGAAACGCCCGCGGCGACGGGATCAGCGTCTATCGCGTCGATACCGGAACGGGGGCGCTCGAGCGCGTGCAGCTCGTCAAGGATCTGGTGAATCCGTCGTTCCTTGCGTTGAGCGCGAATGGCGAACACCTGTACACGGTCCACGGCGACCTGAGCGACATCAGCGCATTCAAGGTCGACAAGACGACCGGCCAGCTCACGTTCCTGAACCGCCAGAGCACGCAGGGCAAGAACCCCGTGCATCTCGCGATCGACCCGACCGGCCGCTACGTGGTCGTGTCGAACCACATCGGCGCGAGCCTGGCGGTGCTGCCGATCGCGGTCGACGGGACGCTGCAGGAGGTCGCGCAGCTCGTTCCGCTCGAAGGCCCGATCGGCCCGCATCGCATCGAGCAGAAGCAGGCGAAGCCGCACTTCAACCCGTTCGACCCGACCGGGCAATTCGTGATCGTGCCGGACAAGGGGCTCGACCGCGTGTTCTCGTTCCGGTTCAAGGACGGGCGGCTCGCGCCGGCCGATCCGGCGTTCGTCGTCACGCGCGAGACGGCCGGCCCGCGTCACGTCGCGTTTCATCCGAACGGCGCGCTCGCGTATGTCGTCAACGAACTCGACTCGACCGTCACGACCTATCGGTACACGTCGTCGAACGGTGCGCTGACGCCCGTGCAGATCGTGTCGTCGCTGCCGGACACGTACACCGGCAACAGCCGCGCGTCGGAGATCGAGGTCGATCCGGCCGGGCGCTTCGTCTACGCATCGAACCGCGGCGACGACAGCATCGCCGTGTTCCGCATCGACCCGGCCAGCGGCCATCTCGCGTTCGTCGCGGCCGAACCGGCCGGCGGCCGCACGCCGCGCTTCATGACCGGCACGCCGGACGGCCGCTTCATGTACGCGCTGAACGAAGACAGCGACAGCATCGTCGCGTTCGCGATCGATGCCGCGACGGGCCGCCTCAAGCCGACCGGCTTCTCGGTCGCGTCGGGCAGCCCCGTGTGCATGGTGTTCTCCGGACACCGCGCGTAATCCTTCCCGCCCCATCAGGAGACAGCCGGCGGCAGGTCCGCCGGTGCACATTCATGAATCAAGCAACCCCTATCGACGAACGCGCGCTGGTGCGCAAGATCGCGTGGCGCATCATCCCGTTCGTGTTCGTCCTCTACATCATTTCGTATCTCGACCGCGCGAACATCGGCTATGCCGCGTTGCAGATGAACAAGGAGCTCGCGCTGTCGAGCGAGGCGTTCGGCTTCGCGTCGGGCATCTTCTTCATCGGGTATTTCCTGTTCGAAGTGCCCAGCAACGTGATGCTCAACAAGTTCGGCGCACGCGTATGGATCGCGCGGATCCTGGTGACGTGGGGCGTCGTGTCGGTGATCTCCGCATTCGTGCAGGACGCGACGCAGCTCTACGTGCTGCGGTTCCTGCTCGGCGTGGCGGAAGCAGGCTTCTTCCCCGGGATCATCGTGTACCTGACCTACTGGTTCCGTGCGAAGGAACTCGCGACGACCGTCGCGCTGTTTACGGCCGCGATCCCGGTGTCGTACATCATCGGCGCGCCGCTTTCGACGTGGATCATGGATCACGTCCACTGGTTCCAGTGGAGTGGCTGGCGCTGGATGCTCGTGCTCGAAGGCGCGCCCGCGCTGGTCGGCGGGATCCTGTGCTTCCTGTACCTGACGGACCGCCCGGGCGACGCGAAGTGGCTCACGCCCGCGGAGCGCGCGTGGCTGCTGAACGAACTCGACAACGACCGCAAGGCGCGGCCGCGTGCGCAGCATCTCGGTTCGCTGAAGACGATGACGAACCCGAAGGTGTTGTACCTGTCGTTCATCTACTTCGTGTATCAGTGCGGCAGCCTCGGCGTCGGGTACTGGATGCCGCAGATCATCAAGGGCTTCTCGTCGAGGCTCTCGCATACCGAGATCGGGCTCATCGCGACGGTTCCCTACGTGGTTGCGACGATCGCGATGGTCATGTGGTCGCGTCGTTCGGACCGGCGCAGCGAACGACGCCTGCATTCGGCGATTCCGCTGGCGGTGGCCGCCGCGGCGCTGCTCGGCGCGGGCCTGTCGACGAACCCGTACGTGTCGATCGCGATGATCAGCCTGAGCCTCGCGGGCCTGTACGCGTTCAAGTCGCCGTTCTGGGCGCTGCCGACGCTGTTTCTCAGCCGCTCGACCGCGGCCGTGTCGATCGCGGTGATCAACTCGATCGGCAACCTCGGCGGCTTCGTCGGGCCGTTCATGATCGGCTTCGTCAAGGGAGCGGGGCAGAGCGCGACCCCTGGACTGCTGTTTCTCGCGGCGCTGCTCGTCGTGTCGTTCCTGATGACGTTCTTCATTCGCGTTCACGAACAGCCGGCCGCCGACACGCCGTCGAACGTGGTGAACCAGACCCATTGACACGATGAAGCTCAATCCGGCGGCGAGCCGGAACATATAACCGAAGGAGGAGATCGATTGATGAAGAAGCTTTCATTTTGCTTGGTTGTACTGAATTCAGTGCCGGCGATCGCGCTGGCGCAAAGCAGCGTGACGTTGTACGGGATCATCGACAGCGGCATCAATTACACCAGCAATGTGCAAACGGCGCGAACGGCGGCCGGCCCGGTCGGTGGTCATCAGATCGCGATGATCGAAGGCGGATCGGCCGGCCTGCAGGGGAGCCGCTGGGGGCTCAAGGGCAGCGAGGATCTCGGCGGCGGTCTCAAGGCACTGTTCGCGCTGGAGAGCGGTTTCTACAGCAATAGCGGCGTGCTGAACCAGGGCGGTGCGATGTTCGGGCGGCAGGCGTATGTCGGCCTGGGCCATCCGGTCGGCACGGTCACGCTCGGGCGCCAGTACGATCCTGTCGTTGACTTTTACGGGCCGTTCCTCGCCGCGCCGCAGTGGGGCGGCTACATGACCTCGCATCCGGGCGACCTCGACAACGCGTTGAACACGCGACGCATCAACAATTCGATCAAGTTCCGCAGTGCCAGCTACCGCGGGCTGACGGTCGAAGCATTGATGAATCTCGGCGGCACCGCCGGGTCGTTCTCGACCAACTGGATCTGGGGCGCCGGCGCGTCGTACGCGGCGGGGCCGTTTTCGATCGGCGCGGGCTACCTGAACGTCCGCAACCCCAACACGTCGTTCTTCGGCGCGAATCCGAATGCCGGCCCGGCGACAAGCAACAACCTCGGCAGCGCCGGCAACGCGAGTGCGCCGGAGAACAACCCCGTGTTCGCCGGCTATGCGTCGGCGAACCGGCTCGAAATCGCCGGCGTCGGAGCGGGCGTGACGCTGGCCGCCCTCAGCGTCAATCTCGCGTATTCGAATACGCGCTTCGAGGGGCTGGGCTCCGCGTCGGGGCCGAATGCGCTGCGTTACGCGGGCACCGCGGCGTTCAACAACGTCGAGATCAACGCGAAATACCAGTTTACGCCGTCGTTGCAAGCCGGCGTCGCCTACGACTACACGAGAAACGGCGGTGCCGGCGGCAAGGGCGGCGCGAATTACAACCTGTTCAGCGCGGGTGTCGATTATTTCCTGTCGAAGCGTACCGACGTTTATACGGTTGCCGTGTTCGAGAAGGCGAGCGGGACGGACTCGCTCGGGCAGCCCGCGGTTGCGCAGATCACCGGATTGACACCGTCCGCGACTGACAAGCAGGTTTCGCTTCGGGTCGGGGTGCGGCATAAGTTCTGAGCGAGCAGTGGCGGGCGCCGGGTGTGCTGGGCGGAGCGGCTCAATGAGCGTCCGCGAATAGCCCTTTACTTCGATACACCGGCTGAGCGATTTCATCAAGCTGTTGCATCGACGGGTTGAATCCACCGTCATCATCGTCTTCGCGTGGCACGACCTGACGCGCGTCGATACCTGACGACCATTGCGGGGGCGTTCGCGTTGCTCGCCGCCCAGCGGCACGGCGATCATGTCCTTCTCGATGACCTGTCCCAGCCGGATCCCGGCATTGAATTCGCGCGCGACGACGTCGAATGTTTCGTCCGTGACGGTCATGTCGATGGTCGCGTCGGGATAACGCTCCGCAAAGCTTGCCAGCCACGGGCCCGACAGGAAGGGCTCGGCAATCGACGTGGCCGAGAGCCCAAGATGGCTGCGCGGCGCGGCGCGTCCGTCGTGCCTCAACGACGCCCTTGGCGCCGTGACGGACGAATGCTCTCCGCACCGCGGAGAGCATTCAGGCCAGGCCCGTCAGGGCTCATTCCTTGCTCGATTGTTTTCTCGGTAGTTCCGAGAACGTTCGAACAAGGAGGGCCTGACATGAAAGCAGTCGTATTTCACGGTATCGGCGACATTCGCATCGACACGGTGCCCGATCCCGAAGTCACCGACGCGACCGACGCGGTCGTGCGCCTGACGGCCAGCGCGATTTGCGGCACCGACCTGCACATGGTGCGCGGCACCCTCGGCGGGATGAAGCCGGGCACGATCCTCGGCCACGAGGGCGTCGGCATCGTCGAGACGGTCGGGCGCGACGTGCGCAACCTGCGGCGCGGCGACCGTGTGCTGATTCCGTCGACGATCGCATGCGGCAGTTGCGCGTACTGCCGCGCGGGCTACACCGCGCAATGCGACGTCGCGAACCCGGGCGGCCCGCGTGCGGGTACCGCGTTCTTCGGCGGTCCGGCCGCGAGCGGCGCGTTCAACGGGCTGCAGGCCGAGTACGCGCGCACGCCGCTTGCGCATGCGAGCCTGATTCGGCTGCCGGATGCGATCGACGACGATCGCGCGATCCTGATGTCGGACATTTTTCCCACCGGCTATTTCGGCGCGCAGCTCGCGGAAGTGCGCGCGGGCGACACGGTCGCCGTGTTCGGCGCGGGGCCGGTCGGCCAGTTCGCGATCGCGAGCGTGAAGCTGATGGGCGCCGGGCGCGTGATCGCGATCGACCGCGTGGCGTTGCGCCTCGAGATGGCGTGCGCGCAAGGCGCGGAGATCGTCGATTTCGCGGAGGACGACCCGGTCGAGACGGTGCTGCGGCTGACGGGCGGAATCGGCGTCGATCGCGTGATCGACGCGGTGGGCGTCGACGCGATGCGCGCGACGCACGGGCCGGCCGCGGCCGATCGCGACGCGGCGCATGCATTCGATGCGGAAGTCGAGGCGATCGCGCCGCACCGCAAGCCGGACGGCCGCAACTGGGTGCCGGGCGACGGGCCGTCGCAGGTGCTGCAATGGGCGGTGCGCGCGGTCGCGAAAGCCGGCACGGTGGCGGTGATCGGCGTGTATCCGCCGGCGTCGCGCGTGTTCCCGGTCGGCGATGCGATGAACCGCAACCTGACGATCAAGATGGGCAACTGCAATCATCGAACGGTGACGCCGCCGCTCGTCGAGCTGGTGCGCAGCGGCGCATTCGACCCGCTGTCGGTGCTCACGCGTTGCGAGCCGCTGACGAATGCGATCGATGCCTATCGCGCGTTCGACACGCGCGAGCCGGGCTGGATGAAGGTGAAGCTGACGCCGTGACGATGCGAACCGAAACCGGGAGGACTGCGATGAACGATCCCTACGACAACTGCATGGCCGCTTGCGACGCGTGCGCCCACGCCTGCGATGCCTGTACGGCCGCGTGCCTCGCCGAACGCCACGCGCAGGCGCTGGCCGACTGCATCGCGCTCGACATCGAATGCGCGCAGCTGTGCCGCTTCGCGTCGGGCGCGATGGCGCGCCGCAGCGTGCTCACGCCCAGCGTCTGCGCGTTGTGCGCGCAGGCATGCGACTTGTGTGCGGCCGAATGCCAGCGGCATGCACACGATCATTGCCGCCGCTGCGCGCTCGCGTGTGAAGCATGCGCGGCGATGTGTCGCGCGGTGGCTTGAGCACGTGAGCACGGCGGTCACGGTGTGCGGCGAACCCGGCGTGCGACGCGCTGCAGCAGCGCGTCGAGCACGGTGATTTCGACGGGCTTCACGAGGTGCTCGTCGAAGCCTGCGCGTGCGGTGCGCTCCAGGTCCGCCGCGCTGGCGTGTCCCGACAGCGCCACGCAGGTCGTGTCGCGCAGCGCGTCGATCGCGCGCAGTTCGTGCAGGAGCGTGAAGCCGTCGACGTCGGGCATCGTGAGGTCGAGGATCATCAGCTGCGGGGCGTAGTCGCGGGCGAGCGCCACGGCGTCGTGCGCGTTGTAGGCGACGCGCGGCGCGTGCCCCTTCACCTGCAGCAGCACGGCGAGCGTGTCGGCCGAATCGCGATTGTCGTCGACGATGACGATACGGAGCGGCGTCGTGTCCGTCTGCGCGGACTTGACCGGCCCGCGCACGTCGGCGCGGGTCGCGCGCGCCATGCGGTCGATCGGCAGCCGCACCGTAAACGTCGCACCGTGACCGGGCCCGGCACTTTCGGCCGAGATGCGCCCGCCGTGCAGTTCGACGAACGTCCGGCAGATCGCGAGACCGAGCCCGAAGCCGTCGGTCGGCCGCCGGCCCGCCCCGCTTTCCTGCTCGAACAGGTCGAAGATGGTTTCGAGCGCGTCGCGCGCGATGCCGACGCCACGATCGGTCACGCGGATCGCGACGACCGGCCCCTCGATCGTGGCGCCGACGTCGATGCGTCCGCCGAGCGGCGAGAACTTCGACGCATTGTCGAGCAGGTTGTGCAGCACCTGGACGAGCCGCGCATCGTCGCCGTGCAGCGGCACGGCATCGGCCGGCAGATCGACGTGGATGTGCTGCCCGCGCGCGGCCAGCTTCGGCTGGATGCTTTCGACGCCGCGGCACACGATGTCGCGCACGGTAATCGGCCGGTCGTTCAGCTCGAGCTTGCCGGCGGTGATGCGCCCGACGTCGAGCAGGTCGTCGACGAGCCGTGTCAGTTGCGTGACCTGACGATGCACGGCGTCGCGGCACTGCGCGAGCGCGGGGGCCGGGTTGGCCAGGCTCTGCAGCACGCCGACCGAGTGGCGCAACGGCGCGAGATGGTTGCGCAGCTCGTGCGCGAGCATCGCGATGAACACGCTGAGCCGGTGCGTCGACGCTTCGAGCTCCTCGAGCCGCTTGCGCTCGGTCATGTCGCGCGTGATCTTGATGAAGCCGCAGAGCTGGTGCGAGTGATCGTGCACGGGCGTGATCGTCACGTTCGCCCAGAACTGCGAGCCGTCCTTGCGCACGCGCCAGCCTTCGTCCTCGAAGTGGCCGTTGGCGGCCGCCTCGGCGAGCCCGAGCGACGGCCGGCCGGCCGCGATCGCGTCGGGCGGATAGAAGCGCGAGAAGTGGTGGCCGACGATCTCCGCGGCGCGATAGCCCTTGATGCGTGCGGCCCCCGCGTTCCAGGTCGCGACGTTGCCGTACGGGTCGAGCATGAACACCGCGTAGTCGGTGATCGACTCGACGACCGTCTGGAACCGGAACTCGGCGAAGCGGTGCAACAGGTCGCGCGCGTCGGATTGCCCGAGCGGCGGGGGAGGCGAGCGAGGATTGAGGTCGTCTTTCATCATCGGAGCGGCTTGTCGAAGGCGGGCGGGCAAGCGCCGCCCGGCCGCCGTCGGGCGGGCCGGCGGCGGCGGTACGGATCGGATTGGCACCCCGAAAGCTTAGGGGATTGGCACCCCCGAAAGCATAAGGGAACTCAATTTGGCTGATCAATGGGTGCGCATCGGTTGTGCCGATCGCCATTCCGGCCGCGCGCAATCGGTTCCGGTGCGCGGCGCGGCACGCCGATTGCATGCGCTTGCGATCCGCCAGCCGCGCCGCGTGGGCCGGCTGCACGCGGCCGCGAGCCTCGCAAGGAGAACCACATGAACAGCACGCTGAACCCCGACAACGAACCGTCCGGCCCGGACGACGACAATGCCAGCCGCGGCCGCGACGGCCGCGCACTGGGGCCGAGCGACTCGTCCGACAGTGGCAGCGACACGGCCGGCGCGCGCCGTCATCCGTTCGACGTCGATTCGCCGCTCGACGATCACGCGCTCGAACGCGGCGATGCGTCGCTCGACAGCGATACGGACCGTGCGGGCACCGGTGAGCGCGCGTCGGCGGACGGCGATTCGACGCTCGACGAGGGCATGGACATCAAGCCGGACCGCACCGAGCGGCTGAGCGAGCCCGGCCGCACGACGGAACCGGATGACGGGGACGAAGCGGGCGATGACGGCACGCCGTGACGCCCGGCACGCAAAAACTGCAATCGCATTGCAGATTCTCGCGTCCGGCAGCTGATCGACGTCGCGATGCGCGTCCGTCTTCCATCGGCCACCACGGCGGCACGCGACTTGCATTCGACCTGACCGACGCGCGCCGTGACCCGGCATGGGGCCGTGCACGGCGCAGGCGCGCTCAAGGAGGGACACGATGCAACGACGATATCCCGGACGGCACGGCGAACGCGGTGGCCCGCCCGACTGGCAGGAGCGCAACGAACGCGCGACCCGAGGCGCCGGCGAGCGCGGCATCCCGGACGATCCGGCGCGATGGCCGGAAGCGGGCGACGAGTCGGCGTACCGCCGCTTCGCGAGCGAGGACGTCGGTCCGGAAGACTGGGGCAGCGAATGGAGCGAACGCGCGGCGCGGCCGGTCGGCCAGCGGCGCGGCGGGGCCGAGGCGGGCTGGCAGCGCGATTTCCCGCGCCAGCCGGCGCGCGAACCCGATCCCGGCTACGGCGAGCGCGACTATCGCGCGCAGGGCCGTGACTGGCGGGAAAGCCAGTACAGGGAAGGCCCGTACCGCGGCGTTCCCCCGGCGTTTCGCGGGCATCACCGGATGGGCGAATACGACCGCGACCGCGCCTATGGCGATCCGCGCGACGTTCCGCGCTACCGCGGCGACGCCCCCGACTTGTCGCGGTTCGGCAGCGACGCCGAACGCGACGCGCTGCGCAATCGTCGCGGGCCGAAAGGCTATACGCGATCGGACGAGCGGATCCGCGAAGATGTGTGCGAGCGGCTCGCGCATGCACTCGACATCGACGTGAGCGACGTCACGGTGCAGGTGCAGGACGGCCGCGTCGAACTGGACGGCACGGTGCCGGCGCGATGGATGAAGCATGGCATCGAGGATCTGGCCGACGGCTGCATGGGCGTGCGCGACGTCGAGAATCGCGTGCGGGTTCGGCGTGATGAGGGCGAGCACGATTCGGGGATGGTGCTGCATCCCGACCAGCGGACCGTGACGCCGACGCAGCCCGCCGTGCTCGATCCCGAGCCGGGCACCGTCGGTCGCGACCGCGAGCGCAAACCGCATCACTGAGCGCTCGTGCATGAACCGGCGCGCCCCGAACCGCCTCCCGCACGCATGACGACGGGAACCGACGATACGCCGCCCGGGCGGTGCTCGTGATCGTCATCGTCATCGGCAAGTACGGCGGCGGCTTCGTCACGTTCGCGATCGATGCGGCCTGCACGGCGCGTGCTTACGCGCCGGCGGATGCGTGACCAGCGGCGCGTCATTCGCCAGATCGACGCCGCGCGCGATCGGGAAGGCTGCGCGCCGCTCGAGGGCGTGGCGCTGTCCGGCCACGCGCGCGAGCGCGACCGCACGCGCGCGGTCGAGGCCGGTTTCCACGCTTACCTGACCAAGCCCGCCGCAACGGCCGACCTGATCGCGACGTTGCGCGCACTCGCCTTTTCCTCTGGAGAAACCCATGTCGAACCCGCCACCCGAAGCGCTGACCGGCCGCCGCGCCGGTAGCGCATTTGTCGACCGCCAGACCGCGGTCGCCGCGGTCGAACTGCTGCTGCCGAGCCTGTCGGCCGCGCTGCAGAGCGACTTCGTCGGCGACAGCGGCTGCCTGCACATCGTGATCATGGATCCCGCGCTTGGGCCTCGCGACGCGGCGTTCGAGGACGCGATCCTGTACGAGTTCTCGTTGCCCGACCCGAAGGACTGGGACGCAGACTACCGTGCGTATGCGCGCGCGAAGGCGCGGCTGTCGTGGGAAACGGGCCGCGACGGCCACGTCGTGCAGGCGCTGGAGCCGTACCGGCTGCGCGCGGGCGATACGAACCTGTGGGGCGGGGTCGCGCTCGGCGGGATCGTGGTCGGCGTGTCGGGCGCGCAACCGTGGTTCGACGAGGCATTCGCGGGCTGCATCGCGCACTGCCTGCGTGCGCTCGCGAAGCGCCGCGCGCAGGCGACGCCGGACGCGCTGGCGATCTGAGCGCGGCCGGCCGGGGCGGTTTTTACAGCAGCTTATAAAAAAGCCAGCGATGGCGTGCCGGCGCGCGAGGCGGCACGGGTGCAGGCAAGCCGGCACGGTTCTCGCTGCATCTCCTGCATCGACGCTTGTCGCGACAAGCGTCACAGCCAGTCCGGATGCGTCCGGACGTTCGCAAGGAGGTGCAGGTGAACGACGTCAAACACGATTCGACCCAAGCGCCGCTCGCCGGCCGCGTCGTGCTGGTGACCGGTGGCGGCCGCGGCCTCGGCGAGGCCATCTGCGAAGACCTGGCGCGGCACGGTGCGCACGTGGTGGTCGCCGATCTCGACGGCGACCGCGCGGCCGCCGTCGCGCAGCGGCTCGAACGGCACGGCGGGCCGGCGGTCGGCCGGCCGCTCGACGTGCGCGACGAGGCGTCCGTGCTGCAGGTCGTGCACGACGCGCGGGAAGCGCTCGGCGATCTCGACGTGGTCGTCAACAACGCGGCGATCGACGTGATCGCGCCGATCGACGACGTGAGCGTCGACGCATGGCGGCAGGTGCTGATGACGAACCTGCTCGGCCCTTACCTGATGTGCCACGCCGCGGTACCGATGATGAAGGCGCGCGGCACCGGGCATATCGTCAACATCGCGTCGACCGCGTCGAAGCGCGCGTGGCCGAATGCGTCCGCCTATCACGCGACGAAGTGGGGGCTGCTCGGCCTGTCGCATGCGCTGCATGCCGAACTGCGGCCGGCCGGCGTGAGCGTGTCGGCGATCGTCGCGGGCGGGATGCGCACGCCGTTCCTGCTCGACCGCTTCCCGGACATCGACGCGGACACGCTGCAGCCGGCCGAGAACGTCGCGGCCGCCGTGCGTTTCGTGCTGATGCAGCCGCCCGGCACGGTGGTGCCGGAAGTGATGGTGCTGCCGATGAAGGAGACGTCATGGCCTTGAAGCGCGAAAGGGGGCTGCCCGGGGCCGTGCTGATCGACAAGGACGGCACGTTGCTCGACGACGTGCCCTACAACGTCGATCCGGCGCGCATGCGTCTCGCACCGGGCGCGGCGCGCGCGCTGCGCACGCTCGGCGCGACCGGCATGCCGATCGTGGTCGTCTCGAACCAGCCGGGTGTCGCGCTCGGCCGCTTTACCGAAAACGAGCTTGGCGCGGTCCGCCGGTGTCTCGCCGAACTGTTCGAAGCAAACGGCGCGACACTGGCGGATTTTTTTTACTGCCCGCATCACCCGCGCGGCAGCGTGCCGGCTTATACGATTGACTGCGTCTGCCGCAAGCCGCGCCCCGGCATGTTGCGTCGCGCGCTGGCCACGCTGGGCGTCGTCCCCGAATGGAGCTGGATGATCGGCGACATCCTCGACGACGTCGAGGCCGGGCGCGCCGCGCGTTGCCGCACGATCCTCGTCGACTGCGGGCACGAGACCGAATGGCGCACCGGCGCCGCGCGCACGCCGCACCACGTCGTCGATCGCGTCGACCGCGCGGCCGACATCGTCGCGCGCGAAGCCGTGCGGCGGCACGGCACCTGGGGCCGGCGATGAACGCCGCGTGGCGTCGCGCACGACGCATCCTGTGCGTGCGGCTCGACAGCGTCGGCGACGTGCTGATGACGACGCCCGCGTTGCGCGCGCTGCAGGAAAGCGGCGAGGGTCGCCGGCTCACGCTGCTGACGTCGCGCACGGGCGCCGCGCTGGCGACGCACCTGCCGATGGTCGACGACGTGTGGACCTACGATGCGCCGTGGGTCAAGCACCCCGACGTGCGCGGCAATCCGGTCGCCGATCTCGACATGATCGATCGGCTGCTGGCCGGCCGTTTCGATGCGGCCGTGGTCTTTACCGTCTACAGCCAGAATCCGCTGCCCGCCGCGATGATGTGCTGGCTGGCGGGCATTCCGCTGCGGCTCGCGCATTGCCGCGAGAACCCGTACGAACTGCTGACCGATCGCGTGCCGGAAAGCGAACCGGAGTCGCACGTGCGGCACGAGGTGGCGCGGCAGCTCGCGCTCGTGCGCGCGATCGGCGCCACGACGTCGAACTGGCGGATGGCGTTCGAGCCCGGCGACGCGGCGCGGCGTGCGGTCAGTGCGCGGTTGCGGGCCACGTTGCAGCGCATCGGCGGTCCGCGCCGGCCGGG
>NZ_JAAGPC010000075.1:0-237 GCF_017104595.1 Burkholderia sp. Tr-20390
TTGTTGTGATGTTGTAGTCGAGTCATATTGTGTGTAGTTGTTCTATCTGTTGTACGAGTGTGGTTGTCTAGGTCTTTAGTTGTACTGCGCATGAGTATTGTCACGTCTGTATGTCACTGCAGTGTATTATCGCTGTGTATTACGTGGATGACCTGTACGTATGTATTGTCTCTTGGTATATTCGTTCTTGTTTTTTCCGTCACGAGCCGTTTAAGGTGTGCTTTTGTTTTTTTTTTT
>NZ_JAAGPC010000076.1:0-40597 GCF_017104595.1 Burkholderia sp. Tr-20390
TTCGCGACGATCACGCGGCTCGCGCGGCAGGCGGCCGGCTCGACCTGCACGGTGCTGGCCGGCTCGGGGCTCACGGTCGATGCGGTCGGCGATTTCGTCCGCGCGACCGGCGTGCGCGCGGTGCATTTCGGCTCGGGGGTGCGGCCGCGCGGCGAGGTGCTGGCGCCGGTCGATCAAGCACTCGTCGAGCGCGTGCGCGCGGCGATCGACGGCGCGGCGGCACACGTGTGATGCACATGGCGCACGGTAGCGGGCAGCGGCCGCTGCCGTACGTGCCGATACGACGCACCGGTATGCCATCCGGAAGGGCGGGTCACATGACGGGCGTATCACCCGCCACGCAGGACGGCGCAGATGACAGCGCACGCGTCGATCCGGTGCACGCGCAGCCGCGCGCCGGCGAGTATGCGGTCGACGGGCTCGACGGCGTGCGCTGGCGGGTCGGGAAGACCGCGATTCGCGACGCGCAGGGCAACGCGGGACAGACGCGTCAGGTGACGCGCGGCGGCGCGCGGGTGTCCCGTCACGAATTGCGCACGAACCAGGTCCGCTTGGCCGTGCCCAGCAGCGCGCGATAGACCACCCACGACACGACGAACGTCGCGGGCGCCGACAGCGATGCGGCGAACCCCGTCGCCTGGTTCAGCGCGAGCCCGACGAATGCGCCGGCGAACCAGGCGGTCAGCCCGCCCGGGTTGAAGGTCGGTACATGGGCGTCGCGGCATTCGACGTCGTCGCCGACCAGTTTCCCGTAGCGATCCGACAGGATGTGCGCGAGCGCGACGCCGACCCATGCGACGACGAAGATCCCCTGGTATGCGAGCGCCTGCAGGATCCGCGAGAAGATGTCCGCCATCATCAGCGCATAGACGACCGCGCCCACCACGAGTGCCCACACGAATTTCGGCGCGCGCAGGCCGGCCACCTTCAGGAAGAACGCCTGCATGTTGACGGTCGCGAGGTAGTAGTTCGCGGTGTTGATCCGCGATTGCGTGACCCACACGAACAGCAACCCCCATACCCCCATCAGCTTCAGCAGCGCGAGCACCACGGATACTTCGGAGAGCGTGCCGAGCCCCGGAATCGTGCTGACGAGATAGATGCCGGCCGCGCCGTTGACGAGAAACGTGACGAGGTAGAACGGCATCCCGAAGTTGAAGCGGCCGTGATAACCCGCGTCTTCCTTGCGGCCGAAGCGCGCGTAGTCGAACGTGAACATCATCAGCACCCACACGCCCATGTAGTAGACGAAGCAGTGCCACCAGCCGCCGGCCGGCACGGCGCCCGTCGGGCCGAAATCGAGCCAGGCCGCGTGGTAGCCGTATTCGGCCGTCGCGAGCCCGACCGCCGCGAGCAGCCCGAGCAGGTAGAACGGCAGCAGCACGCCGTTGAACTTGTCGAGCCAGTGCTGCACGCTGCCGAACACGAGCGGCACGCTGTAGCAGACGACGATCAGCGCGGCCCATTTGTAATCGAGCCCGGGAAACTGGTGATGCGCCGCGACCGCGATCACCGAACCCTCGAACACCGCGTAGTAGATCGCCGTCGCGAAGAAGATCAGCGTGGCGAGCGCCGCACCCGCGCTGCCGAACAGCACGCGCGAGAACAGCGCGACCGAGAGCCCCGTGCGGATCGCATAGCGGCTGATGATCGTGTTGACGAGGCCGTACGACACGACCGACAGCGCCATTCCGATCAGCGCGTTGCGCGCGCCATAGGTGAGCGCGAGCGTGGCGCCCACGACGATGTAGAACACCGCGCTGCACACGGCCCACCACGCCATCGTCAGCGAAAAGGGCGGCATGCGCGCGTGGTCGGGAACGGCGAGCGTCGACAGGTCGAGATCCTCGTCGGGGCGGGCCTGAGCCAGGTTGGCCATGATCGTGCTCCTTGATGAGCGGAAACTGCGAACGACGTCTCGGCCGCGGTACATGCGATCCGCAGGGTTGCCCCGACGTCGGGCGGGCAACCGGTTCGGCAGGAACGGAAACAGCGCGCAAGCGTCCCCGCCGCGCGGCGCACGGCCGCGCGGTCGGGAAACGACAGCGGAACAGGAACGAGACGGCGTCAGGCGCCCGGCACGCGCGCCGGGCGCCCGGAGCTCAGTCCCGCAGCACGGCGCGCAGCAGCGCGAGGCGCCGCTGGTACTCGCGGCGCGCGGCGAGCGCGTCGGCCATCGTCACGCGCACGAAGCGCGCGCGGTGGTTGGGCTGCATCTGGCCGATCAGGTCCAGGTCG
Organism: Burkholderia sp. Tr-20390; assembly: GCF_017104595.1. NCBI lineage: Bacteria > Pseudomonadati > Pseudomonadota > Betaproteobacteria > Burkholderiales > Burkholderiaceae > Burkholderia > Burkholderia sp. Tr-20390. The sequence continues at coordinate 2,239 of NZ_JAAGPC010000076.1, forward strand.
GCGCTGATGACCGTGCCGATCGTCGCGTAGCCGCCGCCCGACACCGCGTCGCGGTGCAGGATGATCGGCTCGAGCCCGGCCGGCACCTGGATCGAGCCGATCGGGTAGCACGCATCGACGATGTTCGACGGGTCGGCGCCCGCGCCGAATGGCTGCTCGCGCGGCCGGAACTGCAGCGCGCGGCCGTTCTTGTAGCGGTAGCCGATGCGGTCGGCTTCGGGCGCGACCGTCCATTCGTCATCGAAGAAGGTGCGCGCCGATTCGTCGGTGAGCCGGTAGTGGTACAGGCCCGTCAGCACGCGCAGCTCGACCTGGCTGTCGAGCGGCCGGCTCACGGCCGCCGGCAGCTCGCGCCCTTCGCGGTGCGTGCCGACGGGGGCGCCGATCGTCAGCCGGTCGCCTTTCTGCAGGCGCCGGCCCGCGTGGCCGCCGATCGCGCCGAGCGTGTAGGTCGAGCGGCTGCCGAGCACGACCGGCACGTCGATGCCGCCCGCGACGGCGAGATACGCGCGCGCACCGGCCTTCACGTAATGGAACGACAGCACGCTGCCCGCGCGGATTCGCAGCGCGACGTTGCAGCGCTGCCCGATGCCGTCGATCTTCGGCGTCATCTCGGCGCCGGTGACGGCGATCAGCGCATCCGTATGGAACATCAGCTCGGGGCCGAGCAGCGTGCATTCGAGCACGGCGGCTTCCTCGGGGTTGCCGACCAGCAGATTCGCCGCACGCGATGCGTACTGGTCGAGCGAGCCCGACGGCGGAATGCCGACGTGGTAGTAGCCTTGCCGGCCCATGTCCTGGACCGACGTCGCGAGGCCGGGTTTCACGACTTCGATCAGGTTGTGCGCGTCAGTTTGCATGCAGCACCTCGACGAGAGAGCGGTTATACGCATCGGGATCGCGCAGGAACGCGTCGAGCGAGAATTTCACCGGGCGCACGCGCAGCGAGAAGGTGCCGGCCTCGACGGCCGCCACTGCCGCGTCGTACGCGTCGCGATCGATCGGCTGGAATTTCACGATGTCGCCGGGCCGGAAGAACACCATGAACTCGCGCAGGTAGTCGAGCCGCTGCTCGGGGTCGAAGATCGGCGCCGGCGTCACGCCGAACATCTGGTAGCCGCCCGCGCCGCGCACCGAGTAGATGCAGCCGAAACAGCCGCCGTGGCCGACCGTCAGCTTCGGCGTGTCGGTGCGCGGCCGCAGGTACTTCGGCACTTCGAGCTGGCGTTCGCGCTCGACCATCTGGTACATGAACGGCAGGCCGGCGACGAAGCCGACCATCGACACGAACCACGGCGAGCCCGAGTGCGCGGCGATGAATGCGTCGACGTCGCGCTTGCCGTTGATGCGCGCCGCGTATTCGAGATCGGTCGACGACGGGTCCTGGTGACGCTCGCGAAACCGCATCAGCGTCTCGTGCGTCCACGGGTCGTTGTAGAGCACCGGCACCTCGACGATGCGCGTGTCGAGTTCGAGCGGCGCGTCGCCGACTTCGGCCTCGATCGTCTTCAACAGCGCGACGAGCGCGTCGGGCTCGATCACGTCCGGGTCGTAGCGCACCTGGTAGGACGCATTCGCCGGACAGATCTCGGTGATGCCCGGCACCGCGCGGCGCTGCAGTTCACGCGTGATCGCCGTGCCCTTGAAGAACGCGTCGAGCGACATCGATTCGCTGATTTCGACGAACACGAACTCGTCGCCGCCGAACGTATAACGGGTCGTCACATCGCCTCCCCGACGCGCACGGCGTCTGCATTGTCGGCTGCGTGTTGCTGCGCGGCGGCGGTGGCGGCTTCGCGCCATCTCGGCATCCACGCCTCGAGGAAATTCGTGTGATAGCGCCCGGCGCGCACGTCGTCGTCCGCGAGCAGCGCGACGTGCAGCGGCGCGGTCGTCTTCAGGCCGCCGACGTGCAGCTCGCCGAGCGCGCGAGTCATGCGCCGCAGCGCGGCCGCGCGGCGCTCGTCGTGCACGATCAGCTTCGCGAGCAGCGAATCGTAGAACGGCGGCACGACGTAGCCCGGATAGAGCAGCGAATCGATGCGTACGCCGGGGCCGGTCGGCCACACCAGTTCGTCGATCCGGCCGGGGTTCGGGCGGAAATCCTGCAACGGATCTTCCGCGTTGATCCGGCATTCGAGCGCCGCGCCGCGCATCGTGATGTCGTGCTGCGCGAAGCGCAGCGGCTCGCCGTCGGCGATGCGCAGCGTCTCGCGCACGAGATCGATGCCGGTGATCGCCTCGGTCACCGGATGCTCGACCTGGATGCGCGTGTTCATCTCGATGAAGTAGAACTCGCCGCGCGCGTCGTCGAACAGGTATTCGAGCGTGCCCGCGCTGCGATAGCCGACTTCTTCCGCGAGGCGCGTGGCCGACGCGCACAGCGCGTCGCGCTGCGCGGGCGTGAGCGAAGGCGACGGCGCTTCCTCGAGGATTTTCTGGCGGCGCCGCTGCAGCGAGCATTCGCGCTCGAACAGATGGACGACGTGGCGGCCGTCGCCGAGCACCTGCACCTCGATGTGGCGCGCCCGCGCGATGAAGCGTTCGAGGTATACGCCGCCGTCGCCGAAGGCCGCCTGCGCCTCGCGCTGCGCGAGCGGCAGCTCGGCGTCGAGCTGCGCGGCGTCGTGCGCGACGCGGATGCCGCGCCCGCCGCCGCCGGCGGCCGCCTTGATCATGATCGGATAGCCGATGCGCGCGGCCACGTCCCGCGCCTCGTCGAGCGATTGCACGACGCCGTCGCTGCCGGGCACGGTCGGCACGTTGGCGCGCCGCGCGGTTTCGCGGGCGCGGGCCTTGTCGCCCATCGTGGCGATCACCTGCGAGTCCGGGCCGACGAAGATCAGGCCGGCCGCCTCGACCTGCGCGGCGAATGCGGCGTTTTCCGACAGGAAGCCGTAGCCGGGATGGATCGCGTCCGCGCCGCACCGCCGCGCGGCGTCGAGAATCGCGGCGGGATTCAGGTAGCTTTTCGCCGCATGCGACGAGCCGATGTGGATGGCTTCATCGGCCATGCGCGCGGCAAGGCTGTCGCGGTCCGCGTCGCTGACCACGGCGACCGCGCGCATGCCGAGCTCGCGCGCGGCGCGGATCACGCGCACCGCGATCTCGCCGCGGTTCGCGACCAGCACGGTCCGGATTCGCGACGGGCGGTAGAACGTGTCGGGGGAAGTTTCCGGTTTCATCGCGTCACCCCTCGATCCGCATCAGCACCTGGCCCGCGTCGACCGGCTCGCCGTCCTCGACGAGCAGCTCGACCACGCGCCCGGCCGCATCGGCTTCGATCTCGGTGAACTGCTTCATCACCTCGACGAGGCCGACCACCGCGCCGGCGGCAACCGTCGCGTCGACCGCGACGTAGTAGTCCGCATCGGGCGACGGACGCCGGTAGAAGGTGCCCGGCAGCGGGCTGACGATTTCGTGCAATGCCATCGTGGGTCTCCTTGAATCAGTGATGGGCGGCGAGCGGTTGCGGCCCGGCGGTCCGGATGCCTTCGCGGATCAGCGCGTGGCGCGTGTCGCGCACGAGGTCGAGCGCGCCCGGTGTGTCGCTGTGGATGCAGACCGAGTCGAAATCGATGTCGATGTCGTCGCCGTCGATCGTGCGCACCTTGCCGTCGATGCACGCGCGCAGCACCTTGTCGGCGACCTGGCGCGGATCGAGCCGGCCGACGCGGCGCGTGAACACGATCGAGCCGCTGCGGTCGTAGTCGCGATCCGCATAGAACTCGCGGATCACCGGCTGCCCGTATTCGACGGCGACGCGGTAGGTGACCGACGCCTCCATGCAGTACAGCCACAGGCCCGGGTCGACACGTTGCAGCGTTTCGATCAGCAGCCGCGAGAACGCCTCGTTGGCCGCCGCATGCATGTAGAGCGCGCCGTGCGGCTTCACGTGCTGCAGGCTGACGCCGTTCAGGCGCGCGAACTCGCGCAGCGCGCCGAGCTGGTACAGGATGTCGTTGACGAGCGCCTGCGGCGTTTCGGCGATCGTGCGGCGGCCGAAGCCGACGAGATCGCGAAAGCCCGGGTGCGCGCCGATGCCGACGCCGGCGTCGCGCGCGAGCTGCACCGTGCGCGCCATGATGTTCGGATCGCCGGCGTGAAAACCGGTGGCGATGTTCGCCGAGCTGATGAGCGGCATGATCTGCTCGTCGACGCCGTCGCCGATCGTCCACGGGCCGAAGCCCTCTCCCATGTCGGAGTTCAGGTCGACGCTGTGCTTCCTCATACGGTGTGCTCCTCCAGGTTCTCCGGTTCGCGTGCGTCGTGGCGCATGCCGAAACCGTGTTGAACGCAGGTTAGCCGCGCGGGTTGCGTCAAAAAAGTTCTATTTTTGTATGCAGCCGTATCGATTTTTTCGATACCCCGGAGAGCGGCCGCAGATGGCCGTCGCAGTAGGGATGGCAGGGTTTTCACGAGGCCGGGTTCACGGGCGCGGCACGGTTGTTATGATGTTTATCGCGTGCCCATCTGCTTTCTCATCGACCATGGCCCTGACCCTCAGACAGCTCAAGTATTTCGTCGCGACCGCCGAGCTCGGCCAGATCTCGCAGGCCGCGATCCAGCTCACGATTTCGCAGTCGGCCGTGACGAGCGCGATCAAGGAGCTGGAGGACAGCCTCGGCACGCAGCTCTTTCTGCGCACGCCGTCGGGCGTGACGCTCACCGACACGGGGCGGCGTTTCCTGAATCATGCGTACACGATCCTGTCGTCGGTCGACGAGGCGATGCGGATTCCGAACCTCGAAAGCACGCTGACCGGCACGCTCGCGATCGCCGCGAGCTACACGGTGCTCGGCTACTTCCTGCCGCATCACGTGCTGAGGCTGAACACGCTGTATCCGCGGCTGACGATCCACCTGCATGAGCTGAACCGCGAGTCGATCGAGGAAGGGTTGATCGCGGGCCGCTACGACATGGCCGTGCTGCTCACGTCGAACGTGTCGAATCCGGCGCTCGTGCTGGAGCCGGTGATCCACTCGGTGCGACGGCTGTGGGTCGGTGCGCATCACCCGCTGCTCAGGCACGAGAGCGTCACGTTCGCGGAAGTCGCGCGCGAGCCGTTCGTGATGCTGACGGTCGACGAGGCGGGGCAGACGGCGCTGCGCTACTGGAACGAGACGCCGTACCGGCCGAACGTGATCCTGCGCACGTCGTCGGTCGAGGCGGTGCGCAGCATGGTCGCGAACGGCAGCGGCGTCGCGATCCTGTCCGACATGGTGTATCGGCCGTGGTCGCTCGAAGGGCGGCGGATCGAGACGATCGTGCTGCGCGATCCGGTGCCGCCGATGAGCGTCGGTCTCGCCTGGCGCAAGGACATCGAGTTGAGCCCCGCGATGCACGCGGTGCGCGACTATTTCCGGCACACGTTCATGGAGCCGCGCGCGCTGGGGGGAGCAGGCTGAGGGCGCGACGCACGCGTAAAAAAGCCGGGACGTATCCCGGCTTTTTCATGTGGCGAACGAACGCGCCGTGCGTGGCGCTTACGCGTTCGCCGTCATCGCGTCCGCATCGCTCGAACGGATCCCGAGGCGTTCGAACAGCGCGCGGTCCTTCTGCGACTGCGGGTTGCTCGTCGTCAGCAGCTGGTCGCCGTAGAACATCGAGTTCGCGCCGGCGAGGAAGCACAGCGCCTGCAGCCCGTCGTCGAGTTGCTCGCGGCCGGCCGACAGGCGCACCACCGCCTTCGGCATCGTGATCCGCGCCACCGCGATCGTGCGCACGAATTCGAACGGGTCGAGCGGCGCGGTGCCTTCGAGCGGCGTGCCTTCGATCGCGACGAGGTTGTTGATCGGCACCGAATCCGGATACGGGTTCAGGTTCGCGAGCTGCGAGATCAGGCCCGCGCGTTCGCGGCGCGATTCGCCCATGCCGATGATGCCGCCGCAGCACACGTTGATGCCCGCGTCACGCACGCGGTCGAGCGTGTCGAGGCGATCCTGGTAGGTGCGCGTCGAGATCACCTGGCCGTAGAACTCCGGCGACGTGTCGAGGTTATGGTTGTAGTAGTCGAGGCCCGCGCTTGCGAGTTCCTGCGCCTGCTGGTCTTCCAGCATGCCGAGCGTCATGCAGGTCTCGAGGCCGAGCTCCTTCACGCCGCGCACCATCTCGGTCAGCGCCGGCATGTGGCGCTCCTTCGGGTTGCGCCACGCGGCGCCCATGCAGAAGCGGCTCGCGCCGTTCGCCTTCGCCGCGCGCGCGGCGTCGAGCACCGCGCCGACGTCCATCAGCTTCTCGGCCTTCAGGCCCGTGTCGTGGTGCGACGACTGCGAGCAGTAGCCGCAATCTTCCTCGCAGCCGCCCGTCTTGATCGACAGCAGCGTCGACAGCTGCACCGCGTTCGCGTCGAAGTGCTCGCGGTGCACCTGCTGCGCGCGGAAGAGCAGGTCGTTGAACGGCAGCTCGAACAGCGCGACGACGTCGGCGACGCGCCAGCGCTGCGAGACCGGAGCGGCCACGGGAATCGCGTCGGGTTGCACGGTGGCGGCGGTCTGGGCTTGGGTCATATCGTTTTCCTGTCCTGGTCGGGGATGAGGGATCGGGGATCTGTTTCGGTTGGGTCAATGCTGCGCGGTGCGCAGTGTCTCGACGAGCGTGGCGATGTCGAGCATCGCCGCGGCGGATTCGGGGGCGGCGGGGCTCAGGTGCGGAATGCGGCCGAGCAGCGGCGCGCCATGCTCGCGCGCGAGCCAGTCGCGCATCGTCGCGATGTTTTCATCGGGGAACGACATCGCCGGGTCGACGTGGTTCGCGACCCAGCCGGCGAGTTTGAGGCCGCGCGCGGCGATCGCGTCGGCGGTGAGCAGCGCGTGGTTGATGCAGCCGAGCCGCACGCCGACCACGAGCACGACCGGCACGCCGAGCGCGACCGCGAGATCGGCCATGTCCTGCGTGTCGTTCATCGGCACGCGGAAGCCGCCGGCGCCTTCGACGACGACGATCTCCGCGCGCGTCAGCGCTTCGCGATGGCACGCGACGATCGTGTCGATGTCGAGCGTCACGCCTTCCTGCGCGGCGACGATATGCGGCGCGGCCGGTGCCTTCAGCAGGAACGGTGTGCGCAGCTCGGGCGGCAGCACGACGTTCGCGGCCGCGTCGAGCTGGTCGGCGTCCTCGTTGCGCCACACGCCGTCGCGTTCGTACGCGCCGGCCGCGACGGGTTTCAGCGCGGCCGCGCGCAGGCCATGCCGCGCGAAGCCGTGCAGCATCGCGGCCGAGACGAAGGTCTTGCCGATTTCGGTGTCGGTGCCGGTAACGAACAGCGAGAGCGGGGCGGTCATGCCGCAGTCTCCCGCCGGGCCGCCCCAAGGGAGGCTGCAGCCCCCTCGGGGGGCAATGAACGAAGTGAGCGTGGGGGCTGTTCTGCCTCCTGCACGGCCTGCGCCTCGCTGGCTTCGATCAGCGCGGCTTCGAGCCGCGCGAGATCGTCGAACGAATGCGCGGCCGACAGCGACACGCGCAGCCGCGACGTGCCGGCCGGCACCGTCGGCGGCCGGATCGCGGGCACCCACAGGCCGTGCGCGTCGAGCGCGCGCATCGCCGCGAGCGTCGCGTCGTTGCTGCCGATCACGAGCGGCTGCACGGCCGTGTGCGAATCGACCGGCTGCCAGCGCGTGTTGCGCAGCAGCGCGCGCGTGCGGTCGATCAGCGCGGCGAGATGCGCGCGTCGCGCGTCGCCTTCGTCGCCCGCGATCACCTTCAGGCTGGCCGATACCGCGTGCGCGACGGCCGGCGGCGCGGCCGTCGTGAAGATGTAGCTGCGCGCGCGCTGGATCATCCATTCGATCACGGTCTCGTGCGCGATCACGAACGCGCCCGCGACGCCGGCGGCCTTGCCGAGCGTGCCGACGTATACGAGATGCGGCGAGCGCAGCGCGGCGGCCGCGAGCGCGCCGCGGCCTTGCGGGCCGAGCACGCCGAAGCCGTGCGCATCGTCGACGACGAGCCACGCGCCGTGGCGTTCGGCCAGCGCGACGAGTTCGGCGAGCGGCGCGATGTCGCCATCCATGCTGAACACCGTGTCGCTGACGATCAGCTTCGTTTCGGCATCCGATGCGTCGAGCAACGCGGCGAGCGCGGCCGTGTCCGCATGCGGATAGACCTGCACGTTCGCGCGCGACAGCCGCATGCCGTCGATCAGCGACGCGTGGTTCAGCGCGTCGGAGAAGATCGTTGCGCCTTTGCCGGTGAGCGCCGTCATCGCGGCGAGGTTCGCCATGTAGCCGGTGCTGAAGTACAGCGCGCGCGGCGCGTCGGAGAAGCCGCCCGAGAAGGCCGCGAGTTCGTCCTCGAGCGTGGCATGCGCACGCGAATGGCCACCGAGCAGGTGCGAGCCGCCGCTGCCGGAACCGTAGCGCTGCGCGCCTTCGGCGAACGCGGCGACGAGCGCCGGATGCGCGGCGAGGCCGAGGTAGTCGTTGCTCGCGAAGCCGACGATCTCGCGACCGTCGACGGTCATGCGCGCATCGCACGCGGTGTCGGCGGTGCGGCGCACGCGGCGCAGCCCTTGCGCGTCGAGCGCGGCGAGGCCGCGTTGCAGGGTATCGAGCAGAGGGTTCGTCGCTGCCTCCCGCCGGGCCGCCCCAAGGGAGGCAGCCGCCCCCTCGGGGGGCAGTGAACGAAGTGAGCGTGGGGGCTGTTGTGTCATCCGGCGATCTCCGCGAGCGTTGCATCGAGCGTGTCGCGCGTGCTTTGCGCGAGCCACGCGATGTCGTCGTCGCTCATCACGTACGGCGGCATCAGGTACACGGTCGTGCCGATCGGGCGCAGCAGCAGCTCGCGTTCCAGCGCGCGCTCGAAGAAGCGGCGCGAGAAGCCGCGCGCCGCGTCGCCGTCGAGCGCGACGTCGAACGCGAACAGCGTGCCGCGCTCGCGCAGGTGCCGTACCTGCGGGTGCGAATCGAGCGGCGCGAGCGCGGCGCGCAGCGTCGCCGACTTGCGGGCATTGGCCGCGAGCACGTCGTCGCGCTCGAACAGGTCGAGCGTCGCGACCGCCGCGCGGCACGCGAGCGGGTTGCCCGTGTACGAATGCGAGTGCAGGAAGCCGCGCGTCGTGTCGTCGTCGTAGAACGCGGCGAACACGTCGTCGCGCGTGAGCACGAGCGACAGCGGCAGGTAGCCGCCGCTGATGCCTTTCGACAGGCACAGGAAATCGGGCCACACGCCGGCCTGCTCGCACGCGAAGAAAGTGCCGGTGCGGCCGCAGCCGACCGCGATCTCGTCGGCGATCAGGTGTACGCCGAATTCGTCGCACAGCGCGCGCAGCCCGCGGACATACGACGGATCGTGCATCGCCATGCCGGCCGCGCACTGCACGAGCGGCTCGACGATCAGCGCGGCGATCCGGTCGCCGCGCTCGACGAACAGGCGCCGCACGTCCGCGAGCGCGCGGCCCGCGACGTCGGCGGCCGTTTCGCCCGGCAGTGCGCCGCGTGCGTCGGGTGACGCGACGACGTGCGCATGGCGGATCAGCGGGTCATACGCGTCCTTGAACAGCGCGACGTCGGTCACGCCGAGCGCGCCGATCGTCTCGCCGTGATAGCTGTTGGCGACGCAGACGAATTCCTGCTTGTTCGCGCGGCCGCGGTTGCGCCACGCGTGGAAGCTCATCTTCAGCGCGATCTCGACCGCCGACGCACCGTCCGACGCGAAGAACGCATGGCCGAGCGTGCGCCGGGTGAGCGCGTGCAGCCGCTCCGCGAGTTCGATCGCGGGCTCGTGCGTGCAGCCGGCGAGCATCGCGTGCTCGAGCGTGTCGAGCTGGTCCTTCAGCGCCGCGTTGATGTCCGGGTTCGCATGGCCGAACAGGTTGACCCACCACGAGCTGATCGCGTCGAAGTAGCGGCGGCCGTCACGGTCGTACAGCCACAGGCCCGCGCCGCGCGCGACGGGGATCAGCGGCAGGCGCTCGTGATGCTTCATCTGGGTGCAGGGATGCCAGACCGCGCGCAGGCTGCGCGCGACCCAGTCGTCGGTGGCTGGCGTACTCAAGGCGACTCCGGGGGATAAAACGGCTGCGCGGCATCGACGGGATGCCGCGCAGCGAGATACGAAACGCGCTGAGATTAGCGTGTTCCGCGACCCGTTGCACTACCGGTTACAAACACCGCAAAGCCTTGTCGGGCGGGAGTTCGGCGCAGATCGGAGCGGCTCGGGACGGTACGGTTCAGATATCCAGAAATGACCGCAGATGACGACGTTCGAGTGAGGCCCCCCAACTGAAAAAATCGTGGGGCGAGTGGGGCGTGACGGCGCAGAAATATGGGGAATGATGAGGTGAGTGGTTTGTGGCGACACTGGGAGATCGAACGATTCAGCGTCTCGCGTTGCCCGATCGACGGGGGCCATGCGTGGCAAGGCGCCGGGACGGACGCCGATGGAAGGTGAGATCAGGGCAACGCTTTACGCAACGCCGGGTGGGATACGTCATCGATGTGGCGGAACGCCGGCGCGATCTTGTCGATTTCCTTGCCGGGCACGCCGCGCGCCTCGAAACACGTCTTCCACTCGCGGGTCGGTTGCCAGACTTCCGCAATCGCGAGTCCGGCATCCGTTTTCGAAAGACCGAACGCATCCCGGGCGTCGAACGCGTTGTCGAGCGTCGCGAGCCGGCCTTGCGGCCCGATGCCAAGGTGCAGATAGCGCTCATGCGCGCTACTCGGCCGGGGCAGGACATCGTACAGCGGGCTGAGGCGCCAGCCGGGCAGGCGGGGGTCGTGGATGAATCCGTGGTTGCGCAGGTGGTCGTCGTCGTTGCTCACGAGGATGTTGAAGACCATCCGCTTGAACAGTTCCCGGTTGTCGGCGCGAATGGTATCGATGTGTCCATGCTGCCGGATCGCGTGCGCGACGTCCTGGTAACTTTTCGCCATCGATTCCATTTCGGCACAGCCGACCAGGGTCAACGCACTGGCGAAGGGGAGTCTTCGCTCGGTCGTTCCGGCGCGAGGGGGCAGGTATAACGCGTCGTCGCCGCGAAGGGTGTCGAATTCGGGGTGGGTCCAGTACCGATCGAATCGGCGGATCAACATGACCTGACGGGTTCCCACGTCGACGATGCGGGTGGGCGGCACCCGAATGCCGCACCGTGCCGCCAGACGAAGCGTGGCTTCTTCGATGACCGTCAGGTTCAACCGATCGCTGAGACTCGGGAATTTGGCCAGCCACAACACGCCGTCTTCATCTCGCACCGTCGCCTTCGGGCGAGCACCGCCGAGGCCGCTCCCTTGTACGAAGATGGCCTCGAGTTCGGCGGGCACGGTCTCGCCTTCCTCGATGCGCGCCGCCGAATCGACCAGGTATTCGAGGTTGAGCAGGCCATTGCCCGCCTGCGGGCCGGGGGGCGTGTCCAGGCTTTCCCGAACATCGAGTGCGCCGATCCGCTGACTGCCGGCGTGCAGGAGATAGGTGGACTCGGGCAGCGCGTTGGCTTTGGCCCTGAGCTTGGCTTCGATGACACGTCGCCCCCATGCATCGGGCGCGGCATCGCGAATACCGCCGAACTGCGTCAATCCGCCCGCCGGAAAGTTCATCTTGCCGCGTATCTCGTCCTTTCTTGCGAGGCTCAGGCTGACCGGGTCGACTTCGATGGCGTTGGGCCGGCCGAGATAGCGCAAGCCGTATGCGAAGCTCGACGCCTGCAGGCTCACGCCCTCTTCGGTCATTTCGAGCAGGCCGGCGGGTGCCCAGTCATCGTCGAGATAGGCAAACACCGCGAGTCTTTTGACGACGGCAGCCATCAGAAGTCCAGATCCTTGAGTTCGTTGTCGGTGAGCGAGCGCACACGCCGGCCGCGTTCGCGGGCCGCTTGAGCCTTGAGCGACGGGTCCGTTCCGGAGAGCAGTTCCAGCAGGGTCGTTCCTGGCGCAATCGCGTCGAGATACCGAAGCCACTGGCCGAGGGCGACGCCAGGATCGCCTTTCTCGATACGATAGGCGGTATTGCGCGAGAGCCCGGCGCGGGTGGCCGCCTCGTTTTGCTGAATGCGTCGCGAAACGCGCAGACGGGCGAGCGCTTCGCCAACGCGGGCGGCTTCCGCGAGAACGGTTGGGCTGGCGGCAGCGGCTTGATTGACCTTCATGTTCGTAAAATCGATCGTTATGTCGATAGGGATCGAAATAACGATCATGATAGATCATGACTACGCGAATTCAAGCTGGATGCTCGTAAAAACGAGCGTTCCACGGATTGCGCTCGATTTTACGAGCACGAGCGAGGCGTGAAGTGAGGCGCTGCAATGGCCTCGGTGTGATGGGCGAGGGGAGGAAATGACGCGCTTGGATCAGCGCGAAGCCAACGCCGGCGTGCCGGTGTCGCGTGCGTTGCCGTCGTCGTTGCCGGCCGTCTGCGTCGCGTCGTTCCACACGACCCGGTCGTTGACCGCATACAGCCGGCACGAACCTGCGCCCTGCTTCGAGCAGTTGTCGAGCGCGAGCGCCATCGGATCGTCGCCGCCTTCGGCCCACGACCACGCGCCTTCCGACGACACCGCGAACGCGCGGCTCGGATGCTGGTTCAGGAAACGGCGGTAGCCTTCTCGGCCGGCTTCGTCGACATACGGCACCGCGTTGACCGAGTCGATCGACGCATAGCCGCTCGCCTTCGGCTCGTGCGGGCTCGCGACCGCGTAGCGCACCGACGTCGGCAAATTCAGCTGCGCGAGGAACGCGTTGACGGCCGGCCACCACACGGGCACGCCGTCGCGATCGACGATCAGCCGGTGCGCGTCGTCCTTGTAGCGGCCGAAATCGATGAACTGGGCCTGCGTGCCGTGCGAAACGTACGCGTCGTGCATTTGCGCGACGAGCCCGGGTGTCCACACCGAGTCATTGTCGCCGTACAGCCACAGCGACCGCACGGCCGTGTGCGCACCGTACTGGTCGAACGCGTCGACGAGGTTTTTCTGCCAGCCGTCGCAGAGGTCCTGGCGCAGCCCGCCGGAGAAGTTGATGATGCCGCGCACGCCCGGTGCGGCTTCGGTGCCGTACGCGACCGATACGAGGCCGCCGTGCGACGTGCCGGCGACGACGATGCGCGACGCATCGACGTACGACTGGTGCGACATGTAGCGCACCGTCGCGTCGACGTCGGCTGCCTGCGCGAGGCCGTTCTTGCCGACGTTGCAGCCTTCCTGCTGGTACGTGCCGTCCGAGCCCGCGAAGCCCTGGCGGTTCGGCGCGATCACCGCATAGCCGCGGCGCACGAATTCGCGCGCGAACGCGAGCGGCCGGCTGCGCGGCTGCTGATGGAGATCGCCGGTGTTCTTGCCGTGGTTGAAGACGACGAGCGGGAACGGGCCGGGCCCGTTCGGCTTGAAGAGTGTGGCCTCGAGCGTGACGGTGCCCGATGCGTCGGCCGGAATGCGGAGGATCTGTTCGTTCAGGTCGGCGGCGACCTGCGGCAGGTTCGAATCGGCGTAGTCGAAGCGTTCGGCGTGGGCGAGCGACCCGCTGGCGCCGGCACCCGTCCCCGTATTGGCGTTCGGCAGCGTACCGGCCTGAGCGGCCGACAGCGCACATGCCGCCATCCATCCCACCAATCCCTTGCTGAACGCCATTCGTAAGCCCTGCCATGCAACATGACCAATTCGAGGTCATCGTAGCCGGACAAAATGGGGTTGTGCAATGCGGGAATTACCCGGCGTCTGACACAGCAACTATTTGTCAACGTTCACTGACTTCGCCGTCGACGTAGCGCCAGAAACCCTGTTCGTCGCGCTCGAAACGGCTCGTCTCGTGGAGCCGGTAAGCGCGTCCGCCCACCTTGTAGCGGGCCACGAACTCGACCTCCGCGTGGCGCTCGTCGAGCGGCGCATGGCGTTTGACCGCGAGGCCGAGCCAGCGCGGCGCGTCGGGCGCTTCGGGGTCGGTATCGAGATCGGGCGGGCAGGTGCGTGCGGCCCAGGTCGCGCGCAGGTAGTCGGTCGCGCCGAGCACGTACGCGCTGTACCGCGAGCGCATCAACTCGAGCGCGGTCGGCGCGGCTTCGCCGCCGTCGATGAAGCGGCCGCAGCAGGCCGCATAGCGGGGCGCCGGCGCTTTGCCGGCGGGAGCGGGGGATGCGCCGCCGCACGGGCACGCGTCAGGTCGGTTCAAAATCATGCGAAACAGGAATTAACGACGCAAAGTTGTCGGCTGCCTACCAGCTCACCAGCTCAGCTCGATACCGTCGTACTGGAAGAAACGGCCGTTTGCCTGCGACACGTCCGCGCCGGATTCGGCGATCACGCGGCGCATGCCGGCCACGCTGGTTTCCGGGTCGATCGCGGCCTGCGCGCCGCCCATGTCGGTGCGCACCCAGCCGGGATGGAGCGAAATGCACGCGGCGTGGCGCGTCTGCAGCGACGCGATGCGCAGCGCGTCGTTCAGTGCGGCCTTGCTCGCGCGGTACAGCCAGCCGGTCGTGCCGGTCGCCTCGGCGATGCTGCCCATCCGGCTCGACACGACGGCCAGCACGCCGCGCGCGTCCTCGACGAGCGGCAGCACGATCGGCAGCAACTGCATCGGCCCGCGCACGTTCGTATGCATCACCGCGTCGAAATCCTCGGCGGTGACCGTCTCGACCCCCTCGGTGCGCGGCCCGTACACCCCCGACACCAGCACGGCCGCATCGAGCCGCTCGCCGTCGAGCTTCCAGCCGAGCGCCGCGATCTGCTCGGGCTGCGTGATGTCGAGCGCATGGGCCTGCGCGCCGAGCGCGCGCAGCGCGTCGAGCGACGCGTCGTCGCGCGCGGTGGCGATCACGTTCCAGCCGTCGCGCCGGTATTGGCGGACGAATTCGCGGCCGAGGCCGCGCGATGCACCGACGATCAATGCGGTTTTCATGCCCGTCGCTCCTTTGCTTGGCGCCGCCGTGGCGGCAGTGCCGGGGTCAGATCCGTTCGATGGGTGGCGCAGCGGCACGCCAGCGTAGCGATCCGCTGCGCAGGCTAGCGCGTTACTGTGCGTCGTCGCACGGCTTCAGCGTGGCGGCGACCGCCTGCGCGACGCCTTCGAGCCGTGCGGCGTCCGCCGCGATCATGTCGTTGTCCGGGGCATGCTCGCCGCCGGCGACGAGCGCGGCCACGCAGCGCTTGTAGGTCTCGTCGAGCGCGTCGAAGCTCGACACGGCCATCCCGAGGTTGCGCATCCGGCCGTCATGCACGCCGTACACCAGCCCGTGCACGGTGAGCGACTGGCCGCGCGCCCACGCGTCGTTGACGATCGTCGTGCGGCACACGTTGACGACCTGCTCGATCGCGTTCAGCTCGATCAGGCGCCGATAGCGCGCTTCGCCCACCGGCCATGCGTCGAGCAGCGCCGTGTGGCGTTCGCGCACGTCCTGCACGTGATGCAGCCAGTTGTCGGCGAGGCCGACGCGGCGGTTGAGCAGGGCGGCGTTCACGCCCGAGCAGCCGTAGTGGCCGACCACCATGATGTGCTTCACGCGCAGGATGTCGACCGCGAACTGGATCACCGACAGGCAGTTCAGGTCGCTGTGCACGACCACGTTCGCGATATTGCGGTGGACGAACACTTCGCCCGGCGGCAGGCCGATGATCTCGTTCGCGGGCACGCGCGAATCCGAGCAGCCGATCCACAGATATTCCGGCGCCTGCTGGTGGGCGAGACGCGCGAAGAACTGCGGGTCGTCCTCGAGCTTGTGCTTGACCCAGGCGTCGTTGTTGTCGAACAGGTGTGAAAGCGGATTGTCTTGGGGGTTCATCGGTGTGGATTCCGTTGACGGAAATCGGGTCGCAATCGGTGCGGTCTAGCGGGCGTCAGGCGGCGCGCTGCGCGTCGCCGGCGCCCTCGTTCTGGTCAGTCGCGCCGAAGCGCGCGGGGTAGCGCACGCAAAAGCGCAGCGCGGTGTCGTACGGATAAAAGTCGGGCAATTCGCCCTGGATCAGCTTGTCCTTGCTGGCCTGCCACAGCGCGGGATCGAAAAAGTCCGCGTGATGCTTCATGAAGACGTCGCGCACGCGCGGGTCGCCGAGCAGGAACGGCCCGTAGGTCTCCGGAAAGATGTCGTGCGGGCCGACGGTATACCACGGTTCGCCGGACAGCTCGTCTTCCTCGTTGCGCGGCGCCGGCACGCGGCGCACGTTGCAGTCGGTCAGGTACTCGATCTCGTCGTAGTCGTAGAACACCACGCGGCCGTGGCGCGTGACGCCGAAGTTCTTGTACAGCATGTCGCCGGGGAAGATGTTCGCCTTCATCAGCTCCTTCACCGCGTTGCCGTACTCCTTCACGCCGTGCTCGACGTCGGCATCGGAGCCGTTCTGCAGGTACAGGTTGAGCGGCGTCATCCGGCGCTCGATGTACAGGTGCTCGATCACGAGATTGCCGTCCTCGTATTCGAGCAGCGACGGCACTTCCTTTTCCAGCTCGCGCACGAGCGCGTGGTCGAGCCGCGCGAGCGGCAGCGCGACGCTCGAATACTCGAGCGTGTCGGCCATCCGCCCGAGGCGGTCGTGGCGCTTCACGAGCTGGTACTTCTCCATGATCTGCGCGCGCGTCGTTTCCTTCGGCGGCGGGAACTGATCCTTGATGATCTTGAACACGTACGGGAACGACGGCAGCGTGAACACGAGCATCACGAGGCCCTTGATCCCGGGCGCGATGATGAAGCGGTCGCTCGAATGCGACAGATGGTGCAGCAGGTCGCGATAGAACAGGTTCTTGCCCTGCTTCTGCAGGCCGACCGACGTGTAGATCTCCGCCTTCGGCTTGCCGGGCATGATCGTGCACAGGAAGTCGACGTACGCGGACGGCACGCCCATGTCGACGAGGAAATACGAGTGCGAGAAGCCGAAGATGATCATCAGCTGGTCGCGGCGCAGCAGCACGGTGTCGAGCGCGAGCACGCCCGGGCGCACGTGGCGGATCGGCACCGCGAACGGCAGCACGCGGTCGGCGTTGATGATGCGGCCGACGATGTACGCGCTCTTGTTGCGGAAGAACAGCGACGACAGCACGTGGATCTGGAAATTCGGTGCTTCGTCGAAGTGGCCGAATTCGTCGTGGATCGCCTGCATCACGCATGCGATGTCGCGCGGGAGATCGTCGAACGCCGGCTCGAGCTGGAAGTTCGTGACGATCCGCTCGAGCGTGGCCGCGAGCCCGTCGGTGCCCGGATAGTACGCGCGGTAGGTCGGCTTCGCGGCCGGCTCGTCGTTCTCCAGATACTCGGTCGAGATCGCCGGGCGCACGAAGATGAAATCGTTGCTGAAGTACGAGCGGTGCAGGATCTTGCAGCACACCGAATTGAAGAAGGTCTCCGCGCACTCGGGCTGGCGGTGCGACGTGAGCAGGCCGATGTAGTGCAGCTTGATCTGCTGCCACACTTCGTCGTCGATGTTCTCCGCGTCGTATTCGTCTTCCAGCACCTCGACGCATTCCTTCACGCGATCGTCGTACGACGTGATCCGCTCGCGCGCGAGCCGCTGCAGCCCGTGCCAGTCGCCGCGCTCGAACAGCGTCTTCGCCTCGACGGCCGCGTCGCGGAAGATCCGGTAGTGGCGGTCGAAGTTTTCGAGCATCGTCTGCGCGACGTCGAAACCGATCTGCGAGGACAGCAGTTTGGGGAAGTGATTCATCGCGTGCAGGCTCGTTCGGGAGGGGCTGTAAGCACTCGCCATTTTAGCGCCCAAGCGGGCGGTTCAAGGGCTTTGCGGCAAGGCGCGGCCGGCCGGCAAGCGGCGGGTTGCCCGCCGTTGGGTGCCGTTCGGTGCATCTTCGCGTAAAGATACGGGTACGGAACCGATTCTGGCACGAACTTTTTTTGACGGGGCGCAGGCCGCCGGGCACGCGTTCCTCGGGACGGCGATAGAATCGACGGAACGCCCGCCACGGCCTGCCGCCGGCACGCAATCGCACCGATAACGACGAGACGCCCCCCGATGAACGCACTGGAACACCAACTCGACTACCCCTTCGCCGACACGCTGCCCGCCGCGGGCGACACGTTCGAGGTCGCACCTGGCGTGCGCTGGCTGCGCATGCCGCTGCCGTTCTCGCTCGATCACATCAACCTCTGGCTGCTGCGCGACGAGATCGACGGGCAGGCCGGCTGGACGATCGTCGATTGCGGGATCTCGTCGGACGCGATCCGCACGCACTGGGAGCAGATCTTCGACACGCATCTCGACGGCCTGCCCGTGCTGCGCGTGCTCGTCACGCACTGCCATCCCGATCACTTCGGCCTCGCGAACTGGCTGTGCGAAGGCGGCGACAAGGGCCGCTGGAACGTGCGGCTGTGGATGACGCTCGGCGAGTACATGTTCGGCTGCCTGATGGCGGCCGGCAACGGCTCGAACGCGGGCGGCGCGGCGGCCGCCGATCACTTCGCGCGCCACGGGCTGACCGATCCGGCCGCGCTCGACAAGCTGCGCAACCGCCGCAGCTACTACGCGGATCTCGTGCCGGCCGTGCCGCCGCGCTACCGGCGCCTGCGTGAGGGCGACGCGGTGACGATCGGCGCGCGCACCTGGCGCGTCGTGACCGGCTTCGGCCATTCGCCTGAACATTGCGCGCTGCACAGCGAAGCGGACGGCGTGCTGATCTCCGGCGACATGGTGCTGCCGCGCATCTCGACTAACGTGTCCGTGTTCGACCTCGAACCGGAAGCGAACCCACTCGCGCTGTACCTGCAGTCGCTCGGCCGCTACGAGACGATGGCGCCCGAGACGCTGGTGCTGCCGTCGCACGGCAAGCCGTTCCGCGGCGTGCGCACGCGCATCACGCAACTGCGCGAACACCACGACGCGCGCCTGGCCGAAGTGCGCGTCGCGTGCGCGGAAAAGCCGATGAGCGCGGCCGACATCGTGCCGATCATGTTCCGCCGCCGCGAACTCGACATCCACCAGATGACGTTCGCGCTCGGCGAGGCGCTCGCGCACCTGAACCTGCTGTGGCTCGCGGGCGAGCTCGTGCGCGAGCAGGGCGACGACGGTGTGCTGCGGTTCCGCACCGCCGGCTGACACCGTTTCGTTCTCCTCAAGCGACGGGTTCGTAGCGCCATCCGTCGCGATGCCATTGCATCGTGTGCGTCGGGTCGAGCGCCGCGAGAAACGCGGGGTCGTGCGACGCGACCACGATCGCGCCGGGGAAGCCCGCGAGTGCGGCTTCGATCGCCCGCACCGATTCGAGATCGAGGTGATTGGTCGGCTCGTCGAGCAGCAGCAATTGCGCGGGCGTGCCGCGCCACAACGCGCACGCGAGCGCGGCTTTCAGCCGTTCGCCGCCGCTCAGCTGCCGCGCCGGCTGCGTTGCGCGCACCGCATCGAGCTGCAACAGCGCGAGCCGGCTGCGCAGGTCGCCTTCGGCGAGCGGCGTATCGAGCAGCCCCAGTTGCGCGACGATCGAACGATCGGGATCGAGCAGCGCGAGCCGCTGGTCGAGATACGCGGCGCTCACGTGCGTCGTGCACGCGCCTGAACGCGGCGAAAGCTCGCCCGCGAGCATGCGCAGCAACGTCGATTTGCCGCAGCCGTTCGGGCCCGTCAATGCGATGCGCACCGGGCCGCTGGCCGACCATGTGATCGCGTCGGCATCGCCGGCGATGCGCCACGGCAGTTGCGCGCGGTCGAGCGTGAACAGCTGACGGCGTGCGCTGACCTCGGTGCCCGGCAGCGACACGAGCACGGGCGCATCGGCTTCGACGCGCGCGGCCGCTTCCTGCACGCGTTCGTCGAGCGTTGCCTTGAATTCGTTCTGGTGGCGCCGCACCGTGCCCATGATGCTGCGTGCCGCACCCTTGCGACTCTGTTTTGCCATCGACGACAGGTTGGCCGTCTTCGCGTCGCGCAGCGACGCGGCCGCGTGACGCTGGATCGTGTCGTGTTCCTGTTCGAGCCTGCGCCTGGCGCGTCCGCGTTCGGCACGCGCGTTGTCGAGCGCGGACTGCGCGGCATCCTGTTCCGCGTCGCGCTGCGCACGGTAGAGCGCGTAGTTGCCGCCGTACGCGCGCACGCCTTGTGGCGTCAGCTCGACGATGCGCTGCACGTCGGCGAGCAGCGCACGGTCGTGGCTCACGATGACGAGGCCGCCGCGCCAGCCGTCGAGCGCCGCGCGCAGCCACGCGCGGCCCGACGCGTCGAGATGGTTGGTCGGTTCGTCGAGCACGAGCAAGCCCGCGCCGGACAGCAGCGCGCCGATCAGCGCGACGCGCGCGAGCTGCCCGCCGCTCAGTGCCTGCGCGGGCGTGTCGGGTTGCACGTCGTGCAGGCCGGCTGCGTCGAGCGCGGTGCGCAGACGCTCCGCGAGATCCCAGCGATCGCCGATCAGGTCGAAGTCGCGCGGTTCCGCGCGGCCGTCGGCGAGACGCGCGAGCGCGCCGAGCGGTGCATCGAGCGCGGCGATCTGCGCGACGGTTCGCGGGCCGGCCGATATGTCGCCGTAGTCGTGCTGCTGCGCGACGTAGACGACCGGCGTGTGCCGTTCGATCGTCCCCGAACTCGGCGCGCAGCGGCCCGCGATCAATTGCGCGAGCTGGCTCTTGCCGATGCCGTTACGGCCGACGATGCCGGTCGGCGTGCGGTCGATGGAGAGGTCGAGCGAATCGAACAGCGTGAAGCCGTCGTCGAAGCGGAAGGAAACGTGATGAAGCGCGACGAGCGCGCCGGTGGGCGTGGCAGCAGCCATAAGCACCTCCAAAAATGCGTGAAGACCTTCGCGCGCGGCGTGCGTGGCACGGCGGCGAAAACATTTCGGGAAGGCTTAGTTGTTCACTTTGGCTGGCGTCCGGTATGAGGAATAGGCGCGCAGTGTAGCAAGCGCGGCGCGCGGGCCGCAAGCGACGGCCGGACGCACCGTCGCTTGCTCGCCACGCGCGAGGGTCGCGTTACTGCACGGCGACGGACGTGAAGTTCTGCCGTCCGAACGGACTCACGTGATAGCCGCTCACGTTCGTGCGCGTGAGCGCGGCCGCGGTCGGATAGCCGAGCGGAATCCACAGCGCCTGGTCGTGGATGATCTTCTGCGCGGCTTCGTACAGCTTCGCGCGCTTGGCCTGGTCGGCGGTCGACTTGCCGTCGGCGATCAGCTTGTCGAGCTGCGTGTCGCAGAAGCGCGCGAAGTTGATGCCCGACTTCACCGCATTGCAGCTGAACAGCGGCGACAGATAGTTGTCCGGATCGCCGTTGTCGCCGGCCCAGCCCATGAACAGCATGTCATGCTGGCCAAGCTTCGCCTGCTTGATTAACTCGCCCCATTCGATCACCTTGACCTCGGCCTTCACGCCGATCTTCGCGAGGTCGGCCTGCAGCAGCTCCGCGCCGACCTTCGGGTTCGGGTTCAGCACGCTGCCGGTCGGGCGCGTCCAGATCGTCGTCGAGAAGCCGTTCGGGAAGCCGGCCTGCGCGAGCAGCTGCTTCGCCTTCGCCGGATCGTACGCATACGGCGCGACGTCCTTCGCGTAGCTCCACGTGTTCGGCGGATACGGGTTGTTCGCGGCCGTCGCGGTGTTGTCGAACACGACTTTCAGGTAGGTCGCGCGG
This sequence comes from Burkholderia sp. Tr-20390, assembly GCF_017104595.1. Taxonomy (NCBI): domain Bacteria; kingdom Pseudomonadati; phylum Pseudomonadota; class Betaproteobacteria; order Burkholderiales; family Burkholderiaceae; genus Burkholderia; species Burkholderia sp. Tr-20390. The sequence goes on from NZ_JAAGPC010000076.1 coordinate 23,717, forward strand.
TCGAACGCGAGGTTCAGCGCCTCGCGCACCTTGTCGTTGTCGAGCGGTTTCTTCTGCGTGTTCAGCGCGACGAACGCGGTCATGAACGCGGGCGTCTGCGCGACCTTCAGTGCGCTTTCGCCCTTCGCGGCGAGCACGTCCTGCGGCTTCGGCGACAGCGCGATCTGGCATTCGCCGGCCTTCACCTTCTGCAGCCGCACCGACGGATCGGGCGTGATCGCATAGATCAGCCGGTCGACCTTCGGCTTCGTGCCCCAGTAGGTCGGGTTCACGTCGTAGCGGATCAGCGCGTCCTTCGTGTAGCTCTTCAGCACGAACGGGCCGGTGCCGACCGGCTTCCCGTTCAGGTCGGCCTGCTTGCCGGCCTTCAGCAGCTGGTCCGCGTATTCGGCCGAGTAGATCGACGCGAAGCCCATCGTGAGGATCGGCACGAACGTCGCGTTCGGCTCGTTCAGCACGAACTTCACGGTGTTGTCGTCGACCTTCGTGACCGACTTCACGAGCTTCACGAGGCCCATCGACTGCGCGTGCGGGAAGCCGCTCGCGCCGGCCACCTTGTGCCACGGATTCGAATCGTCGAGCATCCGCGAGAACGTGAACACGACGTCGTCCGCGTCGAGCGCGCGGGTCGGCTTGAAATAGTCGGTGGTCTGGAACGCGACGTTCGGGCGCAGATGGAACGTGTACGTGAGGCCGTCGGCGCTCGCGTCCCATTTGTCGGCGAGCGCGGGCACGACCTTCTTCGCGGCTTCGTCGTACGACACGAGCGTGTTGAAGATCACGTCGGCCGACGCGTTGGTCGTGACGAGCGAGTTGTACTGCACGACGTCGAAGCCGTCCGGGCTCGATTCCGTGCAGACGGTGAGCGGCTTGGCGGCGGCGAGGCCGGGGGCGGCGAGGGCGGCGGCGAGCGTGGCCGCGGCGAACAGCTTGACCTGCATAGGATCTCCCACGTGGCTTGTGTTTTTTGCTGGGTGACGGGATGCGGGCGCGGCCCGGAAGCGGACAGGGCCGGCGCGGCTGGCGAATAGCATACCGTCAAAGCGTGCGACGCGTGAAAAAAGGCGCCTGAACGCGGTGAATTGACCGAAAAACGGCTGCGTTCGCGACGGAACGGGTGTTGGGGCGGCGGCGGCGGCGGAGGAGGCTGCGGGTTGAGGAACGCTGGCGTTTGGAGGTGCTGGACAGTGGTGCGTCAGGGACGGCGCGGGTGTGCCGCGAATCGAAACCTCTAAACGGCCAGGCGTCGGTTCGGAGGGGCGGAGAAGCGGAGAAGCGGGGAAGCGGCCCGCGAAGCTTCCCGCGGGCCGGCGGCTCACCGGAGCGTCAGTGTGCGCCCGCCTTCGGCTTGCGCGGTGCCTTTTCGAACAGGCGGTCGTACAGCCAGCGCGGCAGCACGTGCAGCACCTTCGCGACGACGCCCATCTGCCACGGAATCACGCGGAACGCGTGCTGCCGAGCGATCGCCTGCGCCGCACGCGCCGCGAAGCGGTCCGCGTCCATCAGGAACGGCATCCGGTACGGGTTGTGCGCGGTCATCGGCGTGCGGATGTAGCCGGGCGCGATCGTCACGACGCCGACGCCGGCCGCCCGCAGCTCGACGCGCAGCGCTTCGAGATACTTGATCGCGGCCGATTTCGACGCGCTGTACGCACCGGAACCGGGCAGCCCGCGCACGCCGGCGACGCTCGCGACACCGACCAGCGTGCCGTGGCGCGTGGCCGTCATCGGGCCGACGAACGGCTCGAACGTCGCGACCATCCCGTAATAGTTGATGTCCATCACGTCGCGGAACGTCGCGAGATCGCCCTGGCCCGTGACGGCGCCCTGGCTGATGCCTGCGTTCGCGATCACGACGTCGGGGCAGCCGTGCGTCGCGATGAACGACGCGGCGGCCGTCGCGAGCGCGTCGGCATCGCGCACGTCGGCGGAATAGACGGAGATGGACAGCTTCGGGAAGCGCCGCGCGAACGCATCGAGGGCATCGGTGCGGCGCGCGACGAGTGCGAGCGTGGCGCCCTGGCGGGCGTATTCCTCGGCCATCGCGAGGCCGAGGCCGCTCGATGCGCCGGTGATGAAGACCTTCAGCGGAGTAGTCATGCCGGCGCGCGGGCGGGGATCAGAGCTTCTTGTCCTGAACCTGCTTCACGAGGAAGTCGAGCACCTGGGCCGTGCCCGGGATGCTGTTCGTGTAGGCGGGGCCCGTCTTGTACTTGCCCTGGACGACGACCGTCGGCACGCCGTCGATCGCGTAGTCCTTCAGCAGCTTGGCCGACTGGTTCACTTCGCCCTGCACGCTGAACGAGTTGTACGCGTCCGTGAACTGCTTCTTGTCGACGCCCTGCGTGGCCAGGAAGTCGGCCTGCGCCTGCGGCGTCAGCAGGTAGTTCTTCTGCTTGTGGATCGCGTTGAAGATCGCCGGCGTGACCTTCTCGGAGATGCCGAGCGCGGACACCGCGTAGAACAGCTTCGAGTGCGGGACGAAATCGTCACGGAATGCGACAGGGACGCGCTTGAAGTCGATGTTGTTGCCTTGCTTCTTCACCCAGGCCTCGATCGTCGGCTCGAATTCGTAGCAGTGCGGGCAGCCGTACCAGAAGAATTCGATCACCTCGACCTTGCCGGCCGGTGCGGACACCGGCTGCGGCGACTTCATCACCTCGAAGTCCTTGCCGGCGACCGGTGCGGCGGGCGAAGCCTGCGCGAGGCCGGCGGCCAGACCCAGGGACAGAAGGAGCGTGCTAAGCAGTTTTTTCATGTTGTGAACGTCGAATCAGTTGCTCGGGTTACGAAACGTAACGGGTTCTGCGTGGGCTCGGCCGGTTGCTTACTGCTTCGTGAAACGGATCACCGCCGTGTCGACACCTGCATCGGACAGGCGCTGGCGGGCCGAGTTCATATCCTCGAACTTCGAGAACGGGCCGACCCGCACGCGGAAATACGTCACGCCGCTGACATCGCGCTTCGACACCTTCGACTCGAAACCCTGGAAGCCGAGGCGCGCGCGCTGTTGCTCGGCGTCGCCTTCCGTCTTGTACGCGCCCACCTGCAGGAAGTAGCCGGTATTCGCGTCGTTCGCGGTCGGCGGCTTTGCCGTCGCGGCGGCCGTGGCCGACGAGGTCGGCTTCGGCGTGTTCGCGGCCAGTTGCTGTTGCTGCTGCTTTTGCGCGGCGGCTTGCTGCGCCTGCTTCTGCGCGGCGAAGCGGGCGAGGTCGTCCTCGCCGCCTTGCTGCTGTTGCTGCTGCGCTTGCTGCGTCTTCTTGGGCGGCGGCGTGGTGTCGGCCGGCTTCGGCGCGACGGCGACGCCGTTACTCGACGACGTATTGTTCGACGCGGTCGTGTTGTTCGAGCTGCCGGTGTTGTTCGAGCCGCTCGACCCGTTGGCCTGGGGCGGCACTTCGACGATCTGCGGTTCGGGCAGCAGGCCGCCCTGGGTCTGGTTCGCGGCCTGGCCGGGCGCGGTGTTCGGCGGCGCGGGCTGCGCGGCCTGCGGCACCGGCTGGCCTGGCGTCTTGCCCTGCAGCGCGCGGTTCGGATCGAACTGCTGCGGCTGGCTCGCGCCGTTGTCGGCCGGCGGCGGCGCGACCTTCGACACGAACGGCGACGGGGAACGCGTGATGTAGAGCGCCACCACCACGGCGATCGCGAGGCCGACGATCAGGCCCAGCACGATTCCAAGAAATGTCCCTCCGGCTTGTTTCGATTGCTTCGAAGTTCGGCGTGGTTGTGCCATTGCTTGAGTCACCTGCAAAAAGAATCGTGAAAAGGCTGCGACGGGCACCCGACGGCGGGCGCTCCAGCCGCAGCCATTCGCGCCCGGTTCGGGCCGCTTGCTGCGTTACATCTTGGCGGGCGCGGACACGCCGAGCACCGCCAGACCATTCTCGAGCACCTGCCGGGTCGCGGCGAGGAGTGCGGCGCGCGCATTGCGCGGCGCTTCGTCGTCGACCAGCACGCGCTCCGCATTGTAGAACGAGTGGAATTCGCCAGCGAGGTCGCGCAGGTAGAACGCAACCGCGTGCGGCGCCAGTTCGTTGGCCGCGTGCGTGAGCATGTCCGGGTACTCGGCCAGCTTCTGCATCAGCGACGCCGCTTGCGTGCTCGTCAGCTGCGACAGGTCGGCGCCCGGCAGCTGCGCGACGTCGACGTTGTAGCGCGACTTCAGCTCGTTGAGCACCGAGCAGATCCGCGCGTGCGCGTACTGGACGTAATAGACCGGGTTTTCGTCGTTCTGTTTCAGCGCGAGGTCGATGTCGAACACGAACTCGGTATCGGCCTTGCGCGAGATCAGGAAGAACCGCACCGCGTCACGGCCGCGCGTGATGGTCGCTTCGTCGATCAGGTCCGGCGCCGCTTCCTGGCCCGCCGCCGCGCCGCCCGACCATTCGATCAGGTCGCGCACCGTCACGTAGCTGCCCGCGCGCTTCGAGATCTTCACTTCCTGGCCGTCGCGCATCACGGTGACCATCTTGTGCAGCACGTAGTCGGGGTAGCCCTTCGGGATCCCGATGTGCAGGCCCTGCAGGCCGGCGCGCACGCGCGCGATCGTGCCGTGGTGGTCCGAACCCTGGATGTTGATCACCTTCGTGAAGCCGCGCTCCCACTTCGTCACGTGGTACGCGACGTCCGGCACGAAGTACGTGTACGTGCCGTCCGACTTGCGCATCACGCGATCCTTGTCGTCGCCTTCGTCGGTCGTGCGCAGCCACAGCGCGCCGTCCTGCTCGTAGGTCATGCCGGCCTTGATCAGCGCGTCGACCGTCTTTTCGACACGGCCTTCGCTGTACAGCGACGACTCGAGGTAGTACTGGTCGAACTTCACGCCGAATGCCTGCAGATCCATGTCCTGCTCGCGACGCAGGTATGTGACCGCGAACTTGCGGATCGCGTCGAGATCCTCGACGTCGCCCGTGCCCTTGACCGGCTCGCCGTCCGACGCGGCGACCGTTTCGCCGTTCAGGAAGTCGCGTGCGATGTCGGCGATGTATTCGCCGTTGTACGCGGCTTCCGGCCAGCCCGCGTCGCCCGGCTTCAGGCCGCGTGCGCGTGCCTGCGTCGAGATCGCGAGGTTGCCGATCTGCACGCCTGCGTCGTTGTAGTAGAACTCGCGGTGCACCGCGTAGCCCTGGCTCGCGATCACGTTCGCGAGCACGTCGCCGAGCGCGGCCTGGCGGCCGTGGCCGACGTGCAGCGGGCCGGTCGGGTTCGCCGACACGAATTCGAGCAGCACCTGCTTGCCTTTCTCGCGATCCGACGTGCCGAACGCGCGGCCCTGGTCGAACACGGCGGCGATCACCGCCTGCTTCGCGGCGGCCGACAGGCGCAGGTTGATGAAGCCGGGGCCGGCGATCTCGGCGGCTTCGACGAGGCCTTGCGCGCCCGGCTGGGCGGTGAGGGCGGCGACGATCTGCTCGGCGAGCTGGCGCGGGTTCGTGCCGAGCGGCTTCGCAAGCTGCATCGCGACGTTGCACGCGACGTCGCCGTGCGCGGCGACCTTCGGGCGCTCCAGCGTGATGACGGGGGCGACGGACGCGGCGTCGGCGCCTTTCAGCGCGTGTGCGACCTGCTTGACGCTATCCGCGAGCAGGGCTTCGAGGGTCTGTTTGTGTGCTGGCAGCATGCTGGTAGAAGGCTTCGTTGGTGGCGGCCGGAAACGCCGGCCCGCCGGCGCGCTTTTTAAGCGCGCGTTTCAGGGATCGCAGAATTTTAACAGGTGCTAATATGCCGCTCAGGCGGCCCGCGTCCGCGAGGCCGGACGCCGGTCTGCCGGCGTTCCCCAACCGCGCCGCGCAGGCACAACAAGATGAAAAGGGAATTGTCATGATTACGTTCAAGAGCAAGGCGGCACAGGATCTCGACGTGCTGAAGGATTTCGCCGTGTATGTGCTGGGTCTCGTCGGCAAGCAGCTGGGCGAGCGCGGGGTGATTACGCACGACGAGCTGGACCACGCGATCGCCAAGCTGGAAGGCGCGGTAGCGCAGGCGAAGCAGGAACGCGCCGAGCACGCCGGCCATTTCCACGAGGACGAAGCCGACCACGCGCACCACGAAGTGCCGGCGAGCCTGGCCCAGCGCGTTGCGCCCTTCCTCACGATGCTGCGCGAAGCGAAAGCCGGCGAAGCCGACGTGCACTGGGGCTTCTGAGCCTGCTTGCCCGGCCGGTCTGAAAGGATCGAAAGGCAGAAAAAGCCCGCTTCCGAGCGGGCTTTTTATTTTGTCTGACGAAAATGCGCTGGGCGGTGGTGTGCTCGAAGCGCGTGGGGACGGCGGCTCGCCTTGACCGAAAGGTGAAATTCCTTATAATTCAACGCAAGACTATGTGAAAGCGGGTGCGAAAACATGGCGCCGCCCGAGCGATCGGGCCCCACCTGGAGTGGGTACTTCGTCGAAAGACGGAAAGAGAATCCCGCATGCGACGGCTGCCGAAAGGCGGCCGTTGGTTTTTCTACGCCCGGATTTTGCGGCCCTCCAGGCTTGCGCGCAGCAACGTGCGCAACGCCACCTTCCTGGCTTCCCGCTGGCGCCTGTTCAACCCGCCATCCAGCATATAGGCCGACTGGACGCGCAGGATGAGCCGGCGTTTTCTGGCCCGGTCCCGCGAAACCTCGAAGAACACGGCATACATCCGCTGTACGCCATCCGGCGAGGCTGTCTCCACCGTCACGAAATTGGGTTGCCGTTCGTCGGCGACGACGATCCGGCGCGTCGCCAGCCCGACGATCACGTCGCGCAACAGGCGTCGCGACGCGTGGTACCGGTCCGCGCAGAGCACACGCGTCTCGCGACCATCGTCGTAGATCTCGTCGTCCGGAATGCTGTCGCGGGTGCGCGGGTCCCATTTGAAACTGCGGGTGAAGCAGTGACAGGAGAAGAGGACCAGAACCGTTACGTCGAAACCGGTTTCCAGATCGCACGAGAACGTCAATGGACGCAAATGACTCAGGTCCCAGTTTTCGCCGCGATAGCGCGTCGGCGGGAACGGACTGGCTGCATCGATTGGCGTTTCGTTGATCCGGATCTCGAAGGTCGACATGGCAGGGCGAATTTCGGGCTAAACGGGAAGGGCTTTCCCTGCGCCTTTACCTGACGGCCAGGGCGTTTGCTGCCTCGGACGGATAATATTGAGATTAGTTATCCTGATTGATTGGCGCGTTGTACAACGCGCCCCGTCCACGGGGCGCGTGATGGCGACGCGCGGCGGTAGCGCCGCGGTTCGATCGATCAGAGCTGCGGCGCGAGCGCGCGGCGCGCGTCGTCGAGCGACAGCGCCATGCGCTGCGCGTAGTCCTCGAGCTGATCCTGGCCGATTTTGCCGACCGAGAAATACGTGCTGTCCGGATGCGCGAGATAGAAGCCCGACACGCTCGCGGCCGGCAGCATCGCCAGCGAGTCGGTCACGCTCATGCCGATCTCGTCCGCCCGCAGCACGTCGAACATGTCGCGCTTCACGAGGTGGTCGGGGCAGGCCGGGTAGCCCGGTGCCGGGCGGATGCCCGCGTACTTTTCCGCGATCAGCGCATCGTTGTCGAGCGTCTCGCCGCTCGCGTAGCCCCACAGCTCGCGCCGCACGCGCGCGTGCATCGCTTCTGCGAAGGCTTCCGCGAAGCGGTCGGCGAGCGCCTTCAGCATGATCGCGCTGTAGTCGTCGTGGTCGGCTTCGAACTGCTTTTCCTTCGCGTCGACGCCGAGGCCGGCCGTCACCGCGAACATCCCGATGTAGTCGGCGACACCCGATTCCTTCGGCGCGATGAAGTCGGCGAGCGAGCGGTTCGGCCGCATCACGCCGTCGACCACCGGGCGCACGCTCTGCTGGCGCAGGTTGCGCCACGTGAGCAGCACTTCCGAGCGCGACTCGTCGCTGTAGATCTCGATGTCGTCGTCGTTGACGGTATTCGCCGGCAGCAGCGAGATCACGCCGCTCGCGGTCAGCCAGCGGCCCTGGATCAGGCGCGCGAGCATCGATTTCGCGTCGGAGAACACGCGCCGCGCCGATTCGCCGACGATCTCGTCGTTCAGGATCGCCGGGTACGGGCCCGCGAGATCCCAGGTCTGGAAGAACGGGCCCCAGTCGATGTACTGCGCGAGCTCGTTCAGGTCGTAGTTCTTGAACACGCGGCGGCCGATGAACTTCGGCTTCACCGGCTGGTAGCCCGCCCAGTCGACCTTGGTCTTGTTCGCGCGCGCCTCGGCGAGCGTGACCATCGGCTGTGCCTTGCGGTTCGCGTGCTGGTCGCGGATGCGTTCGTAGTCGGACTTCAGCTCGTCGAGGTACTTCGTCGCGCCTTCGTCGGACAGCAGGCTGGAGGCGACCGACACCGAGCGCGACGCGTCCGGCACGTACACCACCGGGCCTTCGTAGTGCGGCGCGATCTTCACGGCCGTGTGCACGCGCGAGGTCGTCGCGCCGCCGATCAGCAGCGGGATCTTCTTCACGCGGAAGTAGTCGTCGCGCTGCATTTCGGACGCGACGTACGCCATTTCCTCGAGGCTCGGCGTGATGAGGCCCGACAGCCCGATGATGTCCGCGCCCTCGACCTTCGCCTTCGCGAGGATCTCGTTGCACGGGACCATCACGCCCATGTTGACGACTTCGAAGTTGTTGCACTGGAGCACGACCGACACGATGTTCTTGCCGATGTCGTGCACGTCGCCCTTCACGGTCGCGATGACGATCTTGCCCTTCGCGCGCACGTCGCCGCCCGCTTCCGCGAGCAGGCGCTTTTCTTCCTCGATGAACGGGATCAGGTGCGCAACCGCCTGCTTCATCACGCGCGCCGATTTCACGACCTGCGGCAGGAACATCTTGCCCTGGCCGAACAGGTCGCCGACGATGTTCATCCCGTCCATCAGCGGCCCTTCGATCACATTGATCGGGCGGCCGCCGGCCGCGGCGATCTTCGCGCGCACTTCTTCGGTATCCTCGACGATGAAGTTCGTGATGCCGTGCACCAGCGCATGCGAGAGCCGCTTCTCGACCGGCTGGTTGCGCCACTCGAGGTTCTCTTCCTTTTTCGCGCCCCCGGCCTTGAACTTGTCGGCGATCTCGAGCAGGCGGTCGGTCGAATCGTCGCGGCGGTTCAGGATCACGTCCTCGACGCGCTCGCGCAGCTCCGGATCGAGGTCGGCGTACACGCCGAGCTGGCCCGCGTTGACGATGCCCATGTCCATCCCCGCCTGGATCGCGTGGTACAGGAACACGGTGTGGATCGCCTCGCGCACCGGGTCGTTGCCGCGGAACGAGAACGACACGTTCGACACGCCGCCGCTCACCTTTGCGTACGGCAGGTTCTGCTTGATCCAGCGGGTCGCTTCGATGAAGTCGACCGCGTAGTTGTTGTGCTCCTCGATGCCGGTCGCGACCGCGAAGATGTTCGGGTCGAAGATGATGTCTTCCGGCGGGAAGCCGACTTCGTTCACGAGGAAGTCGTACGAGCGCTTGCAGATCTCGGTCTTGCGCGCGAACGTATCGGCCTGGCCGGTTTCGTCGAACGCCATCACGACGGCCGCCGCGCCGTAGCGGCGGATCAGGTGCGCGTGGTGGCGGAACGCGTCCTCGCCTTCCTTCAGCGAGATCGAGTTCACGATCGCCTTGCCCTGCACGCACTTCAGGCCCGCCTCGATCACGTCCCACTTCGACGAGTCGATCATGATCGGCACGCGCGCGATGTCCGGCTCCGACGCGATCAGGTTCAGGAAGCGCACCATCGCCGCCTTCGAATCGAGCATCGCCTCGTCCATGTTGATGTCGATCACCTGCGCGCCGTTCTCGACCTGCTGGCGCGCGACCGCGAGCGCCTCGTCGAACTGGCCGTTGAGGATCATGCGTGCGAACGCCTTCGAGCCGGTGACGTTGGTGCGTTCACCGACGTTGATGAAGAGCGTCCCGGGCGTGACGTTGAACGGCTCGAGGCCGGCAAGGCGCATCATGTGATCGGTCATGGCGGTGCGAATTCTGGTGATGAAGGACGGGGGGGCGGTCGGGTCAGGCGTTGTCGCTGTACTGGTTCGGCCAGCGGCGCGGCTTCACGTCGGCGAGCGCCTTCGCGATCTCGGCGATGTGTTCGGGCGTCGTGCCGCAGCAGCCGCCCGCGAGGTTCACGAGCCCGGCTTGCGCGAATTCCTTCAGGAGGCCCGACGTGACGTCCGGCGTCTCGTCGAAGCCCGTCTCGGCCATCGGGTTCGGCAGGCCCGCGTTCGGATAGCACGACACGTACGTGTCGCACAGCTTCGCGAGCTCGGCGATGTACGGGCGCATCAGCGCCGCGCCGAGCGCGCAGTTCAGGCCGAACGTGAGCGGCTTCGCATGGCGCAGCGAATTCCAGAACGCCTCGACCGTCTGGCCCGACAGGATCCGGCCCGACGCATCGGTGACGGTGCCCGAGATCATGATCGGCAGGCGCTCGCCGGTGTCCTCGAACAGCTCGTCGAGCGCGAACAGCGCAGCCTTCGCGTTCAGCGTGTCGAAGATCGTCTCGACGAGGAACAGGTCGACGCCGCCGTCGAGCAGCGCCTTCGCCTGCTGGTAGTACGACGCGCGCAGCTCGTCGAACGTGACGTTGCGTGCGCCCGGGTCGTTGACGTCCGGCGAGATGCTGGCCGTCTTCGGCGTCGGCCCGATCGCGCCCGCGACGAAGCGCGGTTTTTCCGGCGTCGCGTATTTCTCGGCCGCTTCGCGCGCGAGCTTCGCCGATTCGATGTTCATCTCGACGACGAGATCTTCCATCTCGTAGTCGGACTGCGCGACGGTCGTCGCGCCGAACGTGTTGGTCTCGACGATGTCCGCGCCGGCCGCGAAGTACTGGTCGTGGATCTCGCGGATGATCTGCGGCTGCGTGATCGACAGCAGCTCGTTGTTGCCCTTGATGTCGCGCGGGAAATCCTTGAAGCGCTCGCCGCGATAGGCGGCTTCGTCGAGCTTGTAGCGCTGGATCATCGTGCCCATCGCGCCGTCGAGGATCAGGATGCGCGATTTGAGCAGCGCAGGCAGAGCGGCGCCGCGCGTATAGGACGCGTCGAGCGGGACGGAAGCGGCGAGAGGAGTCGCAGACATGGGCGAAAGACCGGCGAAGACGGGAAAACCGTCATTGTAGCCGGTGCGCATGGGCGCCGCCCGGCCTTGCGCCGCGCCGGCCGGGCCGCCAAATGAAAACCCCCGCCGGCGAACCGGGCGGGGGCAGGATCGGAGTGCTCGCGGCGCCGCGTCGATGCGCGGCGAATGGCCCGGCCGCACGAGGCGCCGGGCCGCGGGTCGTCAGTGCAGCACGACGGGCATCATCATCAGGCTGTCGAATTGTCCGAGGAATTCGTCGACTTCATCGAGCGACGGCTCATCCTCGATCAACTGCTTCACGTGCGCGCGGAATCGTTCGGCAAGTTCGCCGTCGATGAAGATTTCGCGCTGCGCGTTCTTGTCGACGATTTCATATCCGCCGGCATTCATCAGGTGGTGACCGGCCTGCGGCGCGAATTCGACGACGCAGTAGTTGGGGCTGTTGTAGATCATTTGCATGGCGGCACTCCTCTTCGCAGTGGCATCTGGCCTTGTTGTCCCCTAGGTGGGGCGAGCCTTGCCGGTTTCAAGGGGCTTGCGCTGCACACCCCGTTCCCGTCTGCATGGGGTGTATCGGTTAGAAGCCGATGTCTATGAAACGTTTCCCATTGTCTGCCGGTGGACTGAAATAGTTGTTAAAGAGTGTCATCGGCCATTTCACGGAAATCTGTAATCGGTCGAAATTGCCGAATCGCGTCCATGTGCGCGCGAGTTCACTGTGTGACAGGCGATGTGACAGGCGAGGGCGCGGGCGGCGCAGCCGGTTGTGCCGGCGGTTGCACGGTGGCCGGCGGCGCGGGTTGTGCCGGTTCCGCGGCGGGAGCGGTTGATGCGTCGGGCGTCGGCGCACCGGCGGGCGCATGCGTTGCGCCGCCTGCGGGTGCTTCGTCGGACGATACGCCCGGCGCCGCGAGCCGGCCATGCCACAACAGCTCGATCTGCGCGCCGTTCGGTTCGGTCTGCACGAGCCGCGCGGGCAGCCAGCCGAGCGACGGTGCGAGCCACATGTCGATGCGGCGCGTATCGCCGTCGCGCCGCGGCAGGCGCATGAAGTGCCGCGCGCCGATGATGCCGGCCTGCGTCTGCACCTGCTCGTCGCCGATCACGGTGATCGGCCAGGTTTCGCCGCTGTTGTTGTCGATCACGAAGAACTGCTGCGTGACGCCCGGCTTGTACGCGGACGGATTGCCGCGCACGAGCCCCGACAGCTGCATCAGCATGCTGAAGCGGTCCTGCACGCCGTCGGGCAGCGGCGCGTTGTTCGGCGTGCGCGTGAACACGACCTGCCGAATCTCGCGGTTGAAGATCGCGATGTCTTCCGGCCGCTTGCCGCGCTTCTCGACGTAGCGCTCGGGCGCGACGCCGAACGCGTCGATGCGGCCTTCGCTGCGGTAGGTGAACGGGCCGACGAACGGCACGGGCATCGACACCGACAGGTCGTAGGTGTGCCCGTCGGTGCGCCAGTGGATCGTGCCGATCATGTTCTGCATGCCGTTGTAGAACGTGTCGTACTGCAGGTCGCCGGACGGCGGCGCGTTGAACTTCACGCCGTTCGTCGCGGGGCCCGGAGTCGCGGTGCTGGCGGCGCTGGCGGCGCCGGCAGCCGACGCGGCATGCGCGCCCGATGCGGCGGGCACACCACTCGCGGCGGACGCGGCGGCCGGCGGCTCGCCGTGCTCGGCCGTTTGCGTCGACGTGAGAACCGGCTCAGGTGCGGGTTTCGGTGCGGCGGCCTTCGGGGGCACCGGCGCGGGCGCGGCCGGCGGCTCGACCGGCTTCGGCGCAGGCGGCGCGGGTTGGCGCTCGATCGGTTGCGGTTTCAGCAGCTCGATCTGAATGGGGACTTCGGCGGGCGCGGGCGGCGTGAACGCGTCGCGGTTGCGCATCAGCCAGAACGCGGCGAGCGCGTGCAGCACCAGCACGATGACGAGCGCAATGCCCACGCGCAGCCAGTGGCGGGGCACGGCGTGACTCGGGCGGGTGTCGGCAGGCTGCATGGGCATCGGAACAGGATCGGGGCGTTCGCGTGAGCTCGGGCGCGCAGCGCGCGCCACAGGAATCGGACTGTCGATTGCGCAGCGCGTTCGCGCTGCTTGACGGGCAGGTGCCGGGGGGCAGGTGTGCCGGATGCGTCAGGCGTCGCGCGCGTCGGGACTATAGCCGAGTTCGTAAGACAGTTTCTGCGCGCAGGCGCGCAGCGCGGTGTCGATCTCGCCGCCCCATGCAATGTCGAACGAGCCTTCCTGGCCGAGCGCGACGATCGCGAGCGCGAGTTCGCCGACCGCATCGAACACGGGCATGCAGAACGCGTGGATCGTCGGCAGCAGCATCCCCTCGACGCGCGCGGCCTCGTGCCGGCGCACGTCGGCGAGCACCGCGTCGACCTCGTCGAGCGTGCGCGGGCCGCCGTGGTGCGGCGAGCGGCGCGTATCGGCGAGTTCGCGCTCGAGCATCGCGGCGGTCTTGCTGCGCGGCAGGTACGCGGCGAACAGCAGCCCCGTCGCGGAGCCGAGCAGCGGCATCACGTCGCCGAGCTTCAGCGACGCCTTCGCCGGGTGGCTCGATTCCATCCAGTGCACGATCGTCGGCCCCTGGTTGCCCCACACGGCGATGCCGACCGTCTGGTCGAGCCGGTCGCGGAATTCGGTCAGCGCGATCCGCGCGAGCTTCACGCCGTCGACGCGTGCGAGCCGCGCGAGCCCCATCTGCAGCGCGAAGCCGCCAAGCTCGTAGCGGCCGGAGACGGGATCCTGCGACACCACGCCGAGCCGCGAGAAGCTGACCAGGTAGCGGTGCGCCTTCGCAGGACTCATGCCCGCGCGCTGCGCGAGGTCGCGCAGCATCATCGCGCGCGGCTCGCTCGTCAGCACGTCGAGCAGGCGGAAGCCGACCTCGATCGACTGGATGCCGGAACGGACCTTCTCGCCGTGCTCGCCGGAAGCGGCGTCGTCGGTGTCGGAGTCGGCGAGATCGTCGTCGGGAAGCGGGCTGGCGGGCATGGGCGGCAGGGGCGCGAAAAGCGGCAGGAAGCGGGCTGAAAAACCGGGCTGAAAAACCGGGCCGAAAAATCGGGGCGAAAACGGCACGCACGATCGCAGCGCGCCGCAGGGATTCACCATCGTAAAATAGATTCCCTCCATCGTCACTACAACGCCAGAGTCCCCTTATGAAACTTGCTTCGCTGAAGGACGGCACGCGCGACGGCCAGCTGATCGTCGTGTCGCGCGACCTGCACACCGCGGCGATCGCCGACGCGATCGCGCCGACGCTGCAGCGCGTCCTCGACGACTGGGCGTTCTACGCGCCGCAGCTGCGCGACCTGTACGACGCACTGAACCACGGCCGCGCGCGCAATGCGTTCGCGTTCGATCCGGCCAACTGCATGGCGCCGCTGCCGCGCGCGTTCCAGTGGGCCGACGGCTCCGCGTACGTGAACCACGTCGAGCTCGTGCGCCGCGCGCGCGGCGCGGAGATGCCGCCCGAATTCTGGACCGATCCGCTGATGTACCAGGGCGGCAGCGACGATTTTCTCGGGGCCCGCGACGACGTCGTGTGCCCGTCCGAGGAATGGGGCATCGATTTCGAGGCGGAAGTCGCGGTGATCACCGGCGACGTGCGGATGAGCGCGACGCCCGACGAAGCGCTGAAGGCCGTGCGGCTCGTCACGCTGGTGAACGACGTGTCGCTGCGCAACCTGATTCCGGCCGAGCTCGCGAAGGGCTTCGGCTTCTTCCAGAGCAAGCCGGCCACCGCGTTCGCGCCGGTCGCCGTGACGCCCGACGAGCTCGGCGACGAATGGCGCGAAGGCCGCGTGCACCGGCCGATGATCGTCCACTGGAACGGCAAGAAGGTCGGCCAGCCCGATGCCGGCACCGACATGGTGTTTCACTTCGGCCAGCTGATCGCGCACGCGGCGAAGACGCGCAACCTGCGCGCCGGCTCGATCGTCGGCTCGGGCACGGTGTCGAACAAGGACGCGAAGCGCGGCTACTGCTGCATCGCCGAGAAGCGCTGCCTCGAGACGATCGAGCACGGCGCGCCGCAGACGGAATTCATGCGCTACGGTGACACCGTGCGCATCGAGATGTTCGACACGGCCGGCAAGTCGATCTTCGGCGCGATCGAGCAGTCGGTCGCGCCGCCCGACGGCGCGGCGTAAGTCACGCGGAGCATGCAGCGCTCCGCTTTCGCGAAACCCGGGCCCGGCCCGCGCGCCGGGTTTCGCCTGATGTTTGCCCGCGCGGGCTTGGCTACACTCGATTCAGGGGCGCGAGAGCCTCGAGCAAGGAGCAGCGCATGGCCGATCTCGCCGCGTACGGCGGTTACGAAGCACTGAAGGTGACGCGCCGCGACCATGGCGTGCTCGACATCGTGATGAGCGGCGAGGGCGCGAACCGCAGCGGCCTCGCGACCGCGAACGCACGCATGCATCGCGAGCTCGCCGACATCTGGCGCGACGTCGACCGCGATCCCGACACGCGCGTCGCGGTGATCCGCGGCGAAGGCAAGGGCTTCTCCGCGGGCGGCGACCTCGCGCTCGTCGAGGACATGGCGAACGACTTCGACGTGCGCGCCCGCGTGTGGCGCGAGGCGCGCGACCTCGTCTATAACGTGATCAACTGCAGCAAGCCGATCGTGTCGGCGATGCATGGCCCGGCCGTCGGCGCGGGGCTCGTCGCCGGGCTGCTCGCCGACATCTCGATCGCCGCGAAGGATGCGCGCATCATCGACGGCCACACGCGGCTCGGCGTCGCGGCCGGCGACCATGCGGCGATCGTGTGGCCGCTGCTGTGCGGGATGGCGAAGGCGAAGTACTACCTGATGCTGTGCGAGCCGGTGAGCGGCGAGGAGGCCGAGCGGATCGGGCTGGTCTCGCTCGCGGTCGAGCCGGCCGACCTGCTGCCGAAGGCCTACGAAGTGGCCGAGCGGCTCGCGCACGGTTCGCAGTCGGCGATCCGCTGGACCAAGTACGCATTGAACAACTGGCTGCGCACGGCCGGGCCGACCTTCGACACGTCGCTGGCGCTCGAATTCATGGGTTTTTCGGGGCCCGACGTGCAGGAAGGCATTCGCTCGCTGCGCGAGCGGCGCCCGCCCGAGTTTCCCGGCGACGCGCCGTTCTGACACGCGCTGGCGCTATGATCGATCCAGGCGCGGCACGCGCGACGCATGGCGGCCGCCTCGCTCTCACCCAGTCAACCAGGATGCCCGTATGACGACCGATGCCTCCGGCTCCAACCCTTTCGCCGGCTTTGCCGGCTTCAAGCCCGCCGACATGATGGACCGGATGTGGGACATGATGCGGATGTCGCCGTTCGGCGGGATGACGTCGTTCCCGGGCGCCACGCAAGGACTGCCGCCGTCGCTGTCGAGCATGTCCGACATGATGGCGCCGCTCACGAGCGTCGAGGAACTCGACAAGCGGATCACCGACCTGCGCGCGGTCGAGCAGTGGCTGAAGCTCAACCTCGGGATGCTGCAGTCCGCGATCCAGGCGCTCGAGGTGCAGCGCGCGACGCTCGCGACGCTGCGCGCGTTCGGCGCGTTCGCGCAGAGCTCGATGTCGGCGGCCGAGGAAGCGGCCGTCGCGGCCGCGCATGCGGCGAAACACGCGTCGGCGGCGTCGAGCGATACACCGCCGGCACCGGATGCCGACGCGTCGGAGGCAGCGTCGGGCGACGCCGCGCAGCAAGCCTTCGACCCGTCGGGCTGGTGGAGCCTGCTGCAGTCGCAGTTCAACCAGCTCGCGAGCCTTGCGATGGCGCAGCCGGGCATGCAGCCCGCCGCGCCGGGCGATGCGCCGCCGGACGCGGCCGCAGCGCCGGAGCCGG
>NZ_JAAGPC010000077.1:0-40576 GCF_017104595.1 Burkholderia sp. Tr-20390
CCGCGCGGCGCTGCGGCTCGGCGTCACGCAGCCGTCCGTCAGCTACGCGCTCGGCCGGCTGCGGCTGATGTTCCGCGACGCGCTGTTCGTGCGCACCGGCACCGGCGTCGAGCCGACGCCGCGCGCGCAGCGGCTCGCGCTGTCGGTCGACAAGGCGCTCGCGATCCTGCAGGACGTACTCGACGAAGGCTCGCGCTTCACGCCCGACAGCACGCAACGCGTGTTCCGCCTGCACATGAGCGATTTCGCGGCGAGCGCGTTCCTGCCGACGCTGCTCGCGGCCTTCGACCGCCGCGCGCCGGGCGCGGTGATCGAGACGCTGCACGTCGACGAATGCCAGCTCAATGTCGCACTCGAATCGGGGCGTATCGACTTCGCGCTCGGGCATTTCGCCGATGCATCGAGCCACTTCCAGCGCACCGCGCTGCTGCACGAGCGCTGCGTGCTGCTGATGCCGCGTCGCACCGCGCAGCGCGTCGCGCTGCCCGACGATTACGTGCTCGACGGCGACGCGCCCGACACGCTGCGCTTCGTCGCGGTCACGTCGCATCCGCAATCGATGCAGTTGCTGGAGCGGCACGGGCTGATGCCGCGCGTGCGCGCGGCGCTCCCTGATTTCATGGTGGTGCCCGCGCTGCTGCAGGACGGCGACTATGCGCTGATCCTGCCGGAGACGATCGCGATCACGTTCGCCGCGCGGCAGCCGTGCGCGCTGTACGAGATCGCCGGTGCGGGCGAATGGGCCGTCAACGCGTACTGGCACCGGCGCTTCGACGCCGATCCCGGCCATCGCTGGCTGCGTGCGCTGCTGCTCGAACTGTTCAACATCGGCGAGCTGGCGCCGTTCGACGCATGGCTCGCGCCGCAGCCGCCCGCCTGCGCGTAGCGGCGCAAGCGGGAAGGCACGCGGTTCCGGAGCGACCGAAACGCTCAGAACGACGTGAGGATGCCCGCGACGATCGAACTCGCGGTCGCGCCCGGCTTCGCGACCGCGACCCCGCCACCCGCCGCGCCGTTCACGACGAAGCGCGCATGCGCGCCGTTGCGCACCATCGCGGCGCCCGTGTACAGCACCGTGCGCTTCGACAGCGGATAGTCGAAGCGGATGCCATACGAATCGGCGTTGCCGTCGCTGTCCGCGACCTTGCGGTAGTGGCCGACGCTCAGCAACAGCGACGCACGCCCGATCGGCACCGTCGCGCTCAGCTCCATGATGTCGCTGTGCGGATACGCGCTCTGGCTGTCGATCGCGGTCGCGACGTCGGGGCCGCCGCGATGGCGCATGTACAGCGCGGCCACCTTCACGACGCTGAAATCGTACGAAATCGCGCCGAGCGTGTAGTTGCCGTTCGCGGCCGGGCTCGTGCCGCCGAGCGCGGACGCCGCCACCGGGCTGAACTTCTGCTGCATGGTGTCGACGTCGACCGACAGGCCGCCGCGCACGTAGTTGAGTCCCAGGCCGTACGTATCGCCGAGCGTCGACGGCTGCCCGGCCGCGCCGTTGGTGCCGCGGGCGGCCATCGCGCGCAGCATCAAGCCCGCATGGCGCGGCGACGTGTAGCGCATCGAGTTGCGCACGCGCAGGAACGCGGGCCCGACGAAGTTGTTCGTCGCATTGCCCCACGCGAGCCCCGCGCCGAGGCCCGGCAGGCTGTAGGTGACGAGCGTCGTGTGCAGGATCGTGTAAAGCTCGCCGAACTGCACGCCGCCGAACGGCCCCGTGATGCCGACCCACGCCTCGCGGCCGAACAGTGCGCTGCTGTTCGACAGTGCGCCGCTCGCCGCGTTGAAGCCATCCTCCAGCTTGAAGATCGTCGCGTAGCCGCCGCCGAGATCCTCGACGCCCTTCAGCCCCCACTGCGACGCGAACAGGTTGCCGCTGCCCATGCGCGTCACGTGGTTCGGCCCGGCGTTCGCGTATTCGATCGCGGTGTCGACGCGGCCGTAGAGCGTCACGCTCGATTGCGCGAAGGCGGGCAACGCCGCGCAGGCAAGCAGCGCGGCAAGCGGTACGGCAAGCCGGTCGGCCCGCCCGTTCGGTTGGTTCATCGTCGTCGTCCCGTAGAGTTTGCGGCGCAGTTCGGCGTCGCGCCGCGTGGTATGAAGCGCGTTCGCCGCGAAGGGCCAACGCCGCCGATCAAAAACGGGCCGAGTCTAGGAACGACAATTTCGGACGTCGACGCAATGCGCTCTATAACGCTTATAGATGCGCCGCATGAGGCACCTGCGCCCCGCCGCACGCGCGCTGCGCGGCGGCCGGTGCGCGGGACCCTGGTGTTTTCTTTATCCGGGTCGGTAAATGCCCGCGTGGCGCGGCTGTCACTCCGGCTATGGCGGCTGAATTTGGCCGACTACGCTGCGTCTCCGATACGTGCCCCCGCACGCTTTCGCGCCGCGACGGCGCCCGGCCCGCCAGGCCGCTGCCGCGCGTTTCCATCGCCCGCTCCTGGAGAATCCGCATGTCCGCATCCACGGCCCGCGCTGCCGGCAAGCGCTATACGTACGAATGGTATGTCGTCGTCATCTGCATGCTCGCGTACGTCTTCTCGTTCGTCGACCGCCAGGTCCTCGTGCTGATGATCGAGCCGATCAAGCGCGACCTGCACCTGTCCGACACGCAGTTCAGCCTGCTGAACGGCTTCGCGTTCTCGCTGTTCTATGCGGTGATGGGGCTGCCCGTCGCGTATCTCGCCGACCGCTATGCGCGGCCGCGGATCATTTCGCTCGGCATCGCGCTGTGGAGCGTCGCGACCGCCGCGTGCGGGCTCAGCCAGCATTTCGTGCAGATGTTCATCGCGCGGATGGGCGTCGGTGTGGGCGAAGCCGCGCTGTCGCCCGGCGCGTACTCGATGCTCGCCGACTACTTCCCGAAGGAGAAGCTCGGGCGCGCGATCGCCGTGTACTCGCTCGGCTCGTTCATCGGCGGCGGCGTCGCGTTCCTGATCGGCGGCTACGTGATCGCGCTGCTCAAGCATGCGAGCGCATTCACGCTGCCGGTGGTCGGGCAGGTGCATGCGTGGCAGGTCACGTTCCTGATCGTCGGGCTGCCGGGGATCGTCGTCGCACTGCTGTTCGCCGCGACCGTGCGCGACCCGCAGCGCAAGGGGCTGGCGCAGGATCGCTCGGGCGCCGTGCGACGCGTGTCGATGCGCGATTCGCTGCGCTTCGTCGGCACGCATCGCGCGACTTTCTCGTGCCACTACCTCGGCTTTTCGTTCTACGCGATGACGCTGTACTGCCTGCTGAGCTGGACGCCCGCGTTCTATATCCGCCACTTCGGGATGACGGCCGTCGAAGCCGGCTACACGCTCGGTATCGTGCTGCTGGTCGCGAACACGGGCGGCGTGTTCTGCGGTGGCTGGCTCAACGACTGGCTGCTGCGGCGCGGCCGCGAGGATGCGCCGATGCGCGCCGGTGCGATCGGCGCCGCATGCATGGTGATCCCCGCGACGCTGTTCACGCAGCTCGACTCGCTGCCCGCGTCGCTCGCGATGCTCGTCGTCGCGATGTTCTTCGCGTCGTTCCCGATGCCAACGTCCACCGCCGCGATGCAGACGCTCGCGCCGAACCAGATGCGCGCGCAGATCTCCGCGCTGTTCCTGCTCGTGTCGAACCTGATCGCGCTCGGGATCGGCACGACCGTCGTCGCCCTGTTCACCGATCGCGTGTTCGGCGCGCCGGCGGCGGTCGGTCATTCGATGTCGATCGTCAACGTCGCGGCGGCCACGCTCGCGGCGCTGCTGCTCGCCGCCGGGTGCCGGCACTATCGCCGCAGCCTCGACCGCGAACGCGGTCTTGCGTCGGCCACCGCGCCGCACGCGGCCGAAGCGGGCAACGCGATCGCCGCGCGCTGAGCACCGGCGCAATCGCGCCGCCCGACCATCATCCACCTCACTGATTCTGGTATCGCTTTTTAATCGATTTGATTTATGCGATGCCCATCCCTATTCTCGATCGCATGACGGCGCGGTGTCTGCCGCGCCGCGTTCCCCCTACCCCATGGATTGACCCATGCAAGCGAACCGCCACCAAGTCCGGATCGACGCGCTGATCGACGCGGCGCAGGACATCCGCTGTTTCCGGGTGTCGCGCGTCGACGGCCAGCCGTTCGACGCGTACGAACCAGGCGCCCATATCGATGTGACCGCGCCGTCAGGCATCACGCGGCAATACTCGCTGTGCGGCAACCCCGACGAGCGCGGCAGCTACCTGTTCGCGGTGAAGAAGGAAGCGCAGTCGCGCGGCGGCTCGCGGTCGCTGCACGACGACGTGCAAGTCGGCGCCGAGCTGTCGATCGGCGCGCCGCGCAACCTGTTTCGTCTGACGGATGACGCGAGCGAGCACGTGATGATCGCGGCCGGCATCGGCATCACGCCGCTGCTGTCGATGGCGTATGCGCTGCACCGGCGCGGCGCGCGCTATCGGCTGCACTACTTCGCGCGCAGCCGCGAGCATGCGGCCTTCGTCGACGAACTGTCGGCCGAGCCGTTCGCGTCGCACGTAACGTTCCACTACGGCGTCGAGCCCGCCGCGCTCGCGGCCGAGCTGAACCGCTGCGTCGAATCGGTCGACGCGCATGCACACGTCTATACATGCGGCCCGGGGCCGTTCATGGATGCGGTCGTCGCGGCGGCCGCGACGCGCTTGCCGGAAGATTCGATCCATCTCGAACGCTTCGCGGCGGAACCGGCCGCCGCCGATGCGGGCAATGCCGATGCCGGCGCCGGCCCGGCCGCCGACGGTTTCGAAGTGCGCCTGCAGCGCAGCGGGCAATCGGTACGCGTCACGCCCGACACGTCGATCGTCGACGCACTCGCACGCATCGGCATCGAGGTCGACACGTCATGCGGCGAAGGCGTGTGCGGCACCTGCATGGTGCCCGTGATCGACGGCGAGCCCGACCATCGCGACCATTGCCTCAGCAAGGCCGAGCGCGCGAGCAACACGGTGATCTGCTGCTGCGTGTCGCGTGCGCGCTCCGCGGTGCTCGTGCTCGATCTCTGATGCGCGCGGTTCGGGCGGCGTCCGTCAAGGACTTCGCGCGCGCTCGAACGGCTCGATGCATTCGGCCAGCCACGCGCGCCTCCAACGCACTGCCCGCGCTCTCGTGGATCACACGTCGCCGACGCGCTCGACGAGCTTGGCCAGCCGCGTGCGCATCCACGCGCTGCCCTCGTCCTCACGTGTCACGCGTCGTCGCGCGATCCGATCCGCACGGCAAGCAACGCGTGCAACCGTGCGTTGCTGGCGCGCTCATCGATCACACGTCATCGAACCGCTCGACGAGCTCGGCCAGTAACGTGCGCATCCACGCGTTGCCTTCGTCTTCATGGAAATGTTCGTGCCAGTGCATCGTCACCGGCGCGGGCGGCAGCGTGACGGGCAGCTCATACAAGCGGAATGCATTGTCGCGGTTCAGGATCTGCGCGAGCCGCTTCGGCAGCGTCGCATACAGATCGGTGACCGACAGCACGCTCGGCAGCGCGACGAAGTGCGGCACTTCGAGCGCGATGTTGCGGCCCACGCCCTGCGCGCGCAACGCATCGTCGAGCGCGTGGTGGCTGTGCTCGACCGATTTCACGTTGATGTGCGCGGCGCGCACGAATTGCTCGAGGCTCAGCGCGGTGCCGCTCGGCACCCCGCGCCGGCGGCCCGTCATGCACACGTAGGTTTCCTCGAACAGCGTCTGGTGACGCGTGCGCGGCATCAGCTCCGGCAGGTTGCCGATCGCGAAATCCAGCCGGCTCGCGCGCAACGCTTCCTCGATTTCCTCCACCGGCAGCGGCTGCACGCTCAGCGTCACGCGCGGCGCGCGCTCGCGCAGCGCCTGGCAGATCGCCGGCAGGTACGCCATCTCGCCCGCGTCCGACAGCGACAGCCGGAACGTGCGCGTGCTGGTGGCCGGATCGAAGCGCTCCGCATAGCGCAGCGCCACGCGCACCATGTCGAGCGCCTTGCCGACGATGCCCGCGAGTTCGAGCGCGACCGGTGTCGGCTGCATGCCCGCGCGCGTGCGCACGAACAGCGGATCGTCGAACAGCGTGCGCAACCGGCCGAGCGAATAGCTGACGGCCGGCTGCGACAGCGCGAGCCGCTCGCCGGCCTTCGTCAGGCTGCGTTCCTCGACGATCGCCTGGAATACGCGCAACAGGTTCAGATCGAGATGATCGACCGATGTCATCATCGCCTCCATCATTTGCCGTATTTATTGACCGGCCAATTTTAGATCAATTTGACGGATATGTAGTGGAAGACGAGACTGGGTACTCGACACCGCGCGTGACGCGGCCCGATTTCGCGACTCTTTCCCCACGACAACGATGAGCGACATTTCCTACCAGACGATCGACACCAGCGCGTTGCACGGCCTCGCGCAACCCGACCGCATCGCGCCCGCGATGTATCACGATCCCGCGCTGTTCGAAGCCGAGCTCGACCGCATCTTCTACCGCACCTGGATCTGGGTCGCGCACGAAAGCGAGCTGCCGAACCCGGGCGACTTCATCACGACGACGATCGGCCGCCAGCCGGTGATCGTCGTGCGCGACAAGACCGGCGAGATCAACGTGCTGCAGAACCGCTGCCGCCATCGCGGCGCGACCGTGTGCGAATCGCACAAGGGCAACGCGAAGGGCTTCACGTGCCCGTATCACAGCTGGTCGTACGCGCTCGACGGCACGCTGCGCGCGCTGCCGTACGGCGACGGCTACGAAGGCGTGTGCGAGAAAGGCGACCTGCCGCTCGTGAAGCTGCGCGTCGGCGTGTACCAGGGGCTGATCTTCGCGAGCTTCAACGACGCGATCGAACCGCTCGAGGATTTCCTCGGCGGCGCGAAGCCGTGGATCGACCTGTTCATGAAACAGGGCGCCGGCTACCCGATCAAGGCGAACGGCGAGCACAAGTTCAAGTTCAAGGGCAACTGGAAGATCCAGCTCGAGAACACGACCGACCTCTATCACTTCCCGGTCGTGCACAAGTCGTGGATGAAGTCGATCGACGACGAGACGGCCGCCGCGATCACGAGCTTCATGACGAGCGAGGACGCGTTCTGCCGCGGGCTCGGCAACGGCCACAGCCTCGCGGTGCTGATGCCCGAGCTGATCGACCTCGACGAAGACGACGGCGCGCCGCTGCCCGAGCGCTTCGCGCCGCTCGCGGCCAAGCTCGCCGAACGCCACACGCCGGAGGAAGTGCGCCGCATCGTGCGCTCGCTGATGGGCGTCGGCTTCAACCTGAACCTGTTCCCGAACCTCGCGCTGTCGATGGCGTTCTTCCGCGTGCTGCGGCCGATCTCCGCGAACGAAACCGAGATCCGCCACGTCGCGCTCGCGATGGACGGCGGCCCCGACGAAGCGAATCGCGAGCGGCTGCGCATTCACGAACACTTCCAGGGCCCGTTCGGTTTCGGCAGCCCCGACGACGCGGAAGCATGGGAGCGCGTACAGCGCGGCGCGCATGCGGGCCCCGACGTGCCGATCCTCGTGAATCGCGGGCTGAACCGCGAGACGACCGCCGCGAACGGCGAAAAGACCGCGCATGCAACCGACGAGACCGGCATGCGCGAGGCCTACCAGCAATGGCGCAAGATGATGGAGCAACAATGATGGACGACCGCAACGCCCTCTTTTCCGAGCAGACCTTCGCCCGCGCGGTCGAATTCGTGTGGCGCGAAGCCGAGATGCTCGACCGCCGCGACTATCGCGCGTGGCTCGACCTGTGGGACCCGGCCGGGCACTACGTGGTGCCGATCGATCCCGACACGACCGACTTCGCCGCGACGCTGAACTACGTGTTCGACGACCACGACATGCGCGAGAAGCGCGTGCAGCGGATGGTGTCCGGCTATTCGGCGTCGGCGACCGACGCGGCGCGCACGGTGCGCACCGTGTCGCGCTTCACGCTGGAAAGCGGCAGCGCCGACACCGTGGAGCTGAAATCGGCGCAGGTCGTCGTCGCGTACAAGCGCGGCGTCGCGACGCTGTTCGCGGCTGACGTCACGCACAAGCTGCACGTCGATGCGGAAGGTGAGATGCGGATCGCCGAGAAGGTCGTGCGCCTGATCGATTCGACCGAAGCGCTCAGCGCGATCGGCTTCCTGCTGTAAGCGACCACCGGTTCGCCCATCGCCAACGCAACGGTGAGCCGGTCACCTCCACCTGTAAGCGGCCACCGGTTCGCCGTCGCCGGCGCAACGGTGAGCCGGCCACCTTCACCTTTAAGCGACCACCGGTTCGCCCGTCGCCGACGCAACGGTGAGCCGGCCACCTTCACCTTTAAGCGGCCACCGGTTCGCCCGTCGCCAACGCAACGGTGAGCCGGTCACCATCACCTTTCCCGACGACCATGCCCACACTCGAAGTTTTCCTGCCGGCCGTCCATGACGACGCCCGCAAGGCCGAACTGATCGCACGGCTGACCGGTGCGACCGTCGATTCGATCGGCGCACCGATCGAATCGGTGCGCGTGCTGCTGACCGAATTGCCCGCGACGCACATCGGCCTCGGCGGCCGCAGCGCCGCCGACGGTGCACCGCCGTCGCTGCCCGTGATCGTCGCGATCCTGATCGCCGGCCGCACCGACGAGCAGAAGCGCGCGCTGATCGCTGCGTTGTCGGAGACAAGCGCCAGCGTGCTCGGCGCACCGCTGCAAGCCACCCGCGTGATGATCAAGGACATTCCGAACACCGATTTCGGCATCGGCGGGCAAACCGCACGGGCGCTCGGGCGCTGATCATGCGCTGCGCGCGTGCCTGCCCGCTCATGCACGACGGCCGTCGGGCGGCCGCGGCATCAAGCATTCCCCGGCGACGATGTGCCCGCCCGAGCCTTCGTCCCGGCGAGCGGCAGCGTCACGCGGCAGTCGAGCCCGCCGCCATCGGCCGGGCTCGCAGCGATCCGGCCGCCGTGGCGCGTCACGATGCTCTTGCACAGCGACAGCCCGATTCCGTTCCCACCGGCCTTCGACGACGAAAAGCCGTCGAACAGCCGGTCGTGCGCATCGGCCGCGATACCCGGGCCGTTGTCGATCGCGCGCAACTCGGCATGCCCGTCGACGTTCGCGGTGCCGAGCGTCAGCGTGCGCGGCACACGCTCGCAACCGGCGAACGCCTCGATCGCGTTGAACGCGAGATTCAGGATCACCTGCCCGATCAGCACGCGCTCGCAGCGGATCGGCAGCGGCGCGTCGGCCTGCACGATCGTGACCGTCACGCCGGCTTCCTTCGCGCGCAGTTCGATGAAATACGCGACGTCCGCGAGGATGTCGCGCAAGTCGGCGAGCGCGACGACCGGTTCGCGCTTCACGATGAACTCGCGCACGCTCTTGATGATCAGCGCCGCATGCTCGGCCTGGCGGTCCGCGCTGCGCAGCCCCCAGATCGCATCGTCGATCGCACCACGCCCGTTCAGCCGCTGCACCGCGCCTTCGATGAAATTGCGCACGGCCGCGAGCGGCTGGCTCAACTCGTGCGCGATCACGCTCGCCATTTCGCCCATCGCGTTGTAACGGCCCGCGTGTTCGAGCATGCGCGCTTCCGCGCGGCGCGCATCCTCGATCGCGACTTCGTCGCTCACGTCGCGGAACTGCACGAGCAGCCCGACGAGATCGTCCTCGATCTCGACTTGCCGGCACAGGATGCGCAGCCAGCACGACGAGCCGTCGCGCCGCACGATCCGGTAGCGCTGCGGCGCGGACGGATACGCGGACGGCGCATCGCGCAGCTGCGCGACGAGCCGGTCGCGGTCGGCCTCGGAGCAGTAGTCGAGCACCTCGCCGAGCGCTTCGTCGGGTGCGAGCCCGAGCACGCGGCGGCCCGACTCGCTGATGAACTGCACGCCGCCGTGCGGCGTGACGACCGCGATGCCTTCGTCGAGGTCCTGCATGAATTCGCGCAGCCGCGCCTCGTAGCGGCGCAACTGCTGGCGCACCGCTTCTTCCGCGCTGATGTCGCGGAACTGCACCATCACGACGTCGCGCCCGCGCAGCGGCACGTAGGTGGCGGTCGCCTCGGACAACATGTCGACGCCCGTGCGCGACCGGTAGCACCACTCGTACACCTGCGGCCCGTCGACGAGCGCGCGATCCCACGCGCTCACGGCGATCTCGCGCTGGTATTTCGGTTCGGGACGCGTCATGTCCGGCGCCTTCAGCGGCAGCAGCTCCTCGACGGAAAAACCGAGCGCGATGCACGCGGCGCGGTTCGCCCACACGATCGCCTTGGTGTGCGCGTCGTGCAGCAGCACGCAGGTCGTCAGCGCGTCGAGCAGCCGGTGGAAATCGTCTTCGTCGGGGAAACTCATGATCGGCTTCGGATGAGGCCGCGCGGCATCGCGCGGCCGGAAACCCAACATAGCACCGGCACGCGCCGCCCGCATCTGAAGATTTCTTTAGTGCGGCACGGAACGTCACCAGTCGCACGGCTTGTCGTCCCAATTGCTGCGTGTTTTCGGCGTTTCTAGACTGGTTGCATCGTCGTGACCACCCCGCATTCGAACCCCAATCCGCCCCAGGAGACAGCCATGCCCCACGCCGCCCTCGCCCTCGACACCGCACCGAGCGCTCCCCACGCGGCCAGCGAACCGGCCGCCCGGCTGTCGCCGCTCGACGCCGTGATCGAGACGGTCGCCGCGCGCCGCGAAGAATTCGACCGCCTGTCGCACGTGCCGCGCGACGTGATCGCGCTGTTCAAGCAGGCCGGCATCTATCGCGCGGGCACGCCGCGCCGGTTCGGCGGCGATGCGCTCGCACCGACCGCGTTCCTCGACATGATCGAGCGGATCGCGACCGCCGACGGCTCGGCCGCATGGGTCGCGAGCTTCGGCTCCGCGAACGTGTATCTGGCCGCGCTGCCGCTCGACACCCAGGCCGAGCTGTATGCGAGCGGCCCCGACCAGGTGTTCGCGGGCGGTTTGTTCCCGGTGCAGCCGGCCCAGCCCGCGCCGGGCGGCTGGCGCGTGAACGGCACGTGGAAGTTCGCGAGCGGCTGCAAGGGGGCCGACTGGCTCGGCGTCGGCATCGCCGTGCCGGGCGCGCAGGACGCCGCGCCGAACAAGCCGCGCACGGCCGTGTTCCGCGCGGCCGACGTCGAGATCGTCGAGAACTGGAGCGTGGTCGGCATGCAGGGCACCGGCAGCCACGACCTGCGCGTCGACGACCGCTTCGTGCCTGAAGCGTGGACCTTCGTGCGCGGCGGCGCGCCGACCGTCGACGAGCCGCTGTACCGCTATCCGACCGTCGCGTATGCGGCGCAGGTGCTGGCCGTCGTGAACCTCGGCCTCGCACGCGCGGCGCTCGACGTCGTGAACCGCATGTCGGGCGGCCGGCAGACGACAACCGGCGCACCGCGCCTCGCCGATCGCGCGTACTACCGCATCGAACTCGCGAAGGCCGAAGCGCAACTGCGCTCGGCGCGCGCGTTCTTCTACGACGCGACCGACGGCGTGTGGCAATCGATCCTCGCCGGCAACCCGGTGACGCCCGACCAGGTCAGCCTGCTGCGGCTCGCGGCCACGCAGATCGCACGCGAAGGCGCGAGCGTCGTCGAACGCGCGTACCGGCTCGGCGGCACGGCGGCGATCTATCGCACGCACCCGCTGCAGCGGCTGCTGCGCGACGCGATGGTCGTCACGCAGCACGCGTTTCTCGGCGAAGGCAACTTCGACGGCGCCGGCGCGGTGTTCACCGGCGTCACGCCGTTCCCCGGCTATCTGTAACCGGCATCGACCGAATTGCTTTGAACGCGCATGAAGCCGAAGCGCCGTCGCCGGCCGGTTCATGCGCCCCACCGATTCCTCTGGAGAACCTGATATGTCCGATTCGAATCCGCTGCCGCTGCGCGTCCTGTTCTGCTGCGGCGTGTCGCAAAACTTCTTCGACCTGCCGCGCGAGAAGATCGGCGAAGTGTGGCAGGCGTACGGCGCGATGCTCGCCGCCGTCGAAGCGATGCCCGGCGTGCGCGTGCTCGGCGTGATGGACGACGACCGCCTCGTGGTCGGCCAGGCCGACGGCGCGCCGTGGACCTTCTACATCATGGCCGACGTCGCCGACTTCGACACGACGGTCGCCGTGTGCAACCTGTATCGCACGACGCCGGTCGGCGAATACAACCTGTGGCGCTACGGCAAGATCGAGGCGCGCGTCGGCCGGGCGCTGACGGTTCCGCCGGCCGCGAAGCCCGCGGCGTGAGGCGCGCGATGACCGACCTGTCTCCCGGCCTGATCGATGTGCTCGCGCAGCGCGTGGCGGCGCTCGACGCCGAGCGCGCGGTGCGCGCGACGATCACGCGCTACATGGCGCTGTGCGACGTGCCCGAGGATGCCTGCGACGGCCCGTCGCTCGCCGGGCTGTTCACGCCCGATGCCGTGTGGGAAGGCATCGGCCCGCAGTATGCGCAAAAGTTCGGCCGCCTCGAAGGCACGGCCGCGATCGTCGCGATGCTGGGCCGCTACCTGCCGCCCGATCCGCACTTCTCGGCGAACCTGCACTTCCTGACGTCGGAGTCGATCGAGATCGGCGCCGGCAACACGAGCGCGCGTGGCCGCTGGATCATGCTGCAGGCGTCGCGCTACGCGGACGGCTCGGCCGAGTTGATCGCCGCGCGGCTGACCGTCGATTTCGCGCCGGCCGCTAGCGGCTCTACGTGGCTGATCCACCATTTCCGCACCGAGCGCGTGCTCGACGGCCCCTGGCCGCTCGCCGCCGCGCCACGGCCCTGATTCCTGCTCCTTTTCACCGCTTGCTCACGATACCGACCATGACAGGCTTCATCGACACCTTCACGCTCGGCGGCCCCGGCCCCACGATCGCGATCAAGGACACGATCGACATCGCGGGCTATCCGACCCGTGCGGCGAGCCGTGCGCTCGCCGACGCACCGCCGGCCACGCAACACGCGGACGTCGTCCGCCTGCTGCTCGACGCGGGCTGGCAGATCGCCGGCAAGGCGAACATGCACGAGCTCGCATTCGGCATGACCGGCATCAACGACTACACGGGCACGCCCGTCAATCCGCAGGATGCGACGCGCATTCCGGGCGGCTCGTCGAGCGGTTCCGCTTCGCTCGTCGGGCTCGGCACGGTCGATGCGGCGCTCGGCACCGACACGGGCGGCTCGATTCGCGGGCCGGCTGCCTGCTGCGGCGTGGCCGGGCTGAAGCCGACGTTCGGCCGCGTGTCGCGACGCGGCGTCGCGCCCGCCGACACCACGCTCGATTGCGTCGGGCAGTTCGCACGCGATATCCGCACGCTGGCTGCGGTAATGGCCGCGATCGCGCCGGGCTTCGATCGTGCGCAAGCCGCGGCCTCCGTGGCAGGCTGCACGGTCGCGCACGTCACGGTCGACGCCGACCCGGCCATCGCCGCCGCGCTCGATGCGGCCGTACGCGCGTCGGGCCTGCGCTCGCACGCCGTCGTGCTCGACGACATGCCGGCGTCGTTCGCCGCCGGGCTCACCGTGATCAACGCGGAAACCTCGCGCGCGTTCGGCCATCTCGTCGAAACCGGCAAGCTCGGCGCCGACCTCGATGCGCGATTGCGTGCGGCCGCAACGACTACGCCTGCGGCATTGAAAGAAGCCGAAGCCGTACGCGCGCGCTTCACCGCACAGGTCGACGCCGCACTCGAACACGCGGACGTACTCGTGCTGCCGACGCTGCCCGCGCTGCCGATCACGCTGCAGCAGGCGCGCGATGGCGTATCGGTGATCGCGATGTCGTCGCTGATCCGGCCGTTCAACCTGAGCGGCCATCCGGCACTCAGCCTGCCGCTGCCGCTCGCCGGTTCGCCGCTGAAGGCCGGCCTGCAGATCATCGGCCGCAAGGGTGCGGACGAACACGTCTGTGCGATTGCGGCACACTTCGAAACGGCACTCGCCGCATGAACCACGATGCGGGCGCGACATCGATGGATGCGCGCTCGCGAACCACGGAATCACACACCATGTCAGACCGAGTCGTCCTCGTCACCGGCGCCGCGCGCGGGCTCGGCGCCGTCATCGCCGAACGTTTTCATGCGGCCGGCTACCGCGTCGCGCTGGCCGATATCGCCGCCGACGCCATCCAGGCGCATGCGCGCGAACTCGACCCGAGCGGCGAACGCGCGATCGCGCTGCCGCTCGACGTCACGTCGAAACGCGATTTCGAAGCCGCGCGCGATGCGCTCGTCGCGCGCTGGGGCACGATCGACGTGCTCGTGAACAATGCGGGCGCATCGAAGGTCGTGCCCGCGATGGAGATCACGGCCGAGCAGTTCGACCAGGTGATCGACGTGAACCTGCGCAGCGTGCTGTTCGGCTGCCAGGTATTCGGCCAGTACTTCGCGACGCGCGGCGCGGGCCGTATCGTCAACATCGCGTCGCTTGCCGGGCAGAACGGCGGCTCGGCGACGGGCGCGCACTACGCGGCCGCGAAAGGCGGCACGCTGACGCTGACCAAGGTGTTCGCGCGCGATCTCGCCGCGCAGGGCGTGACCGTCAACGCGATCTCGCCCGGCCCGCTCGATTTGCCGATCGTGTATGAAAGCGTCGCACCGGAGAAGCTGCGCCAGGTACTCGCGAGCCTGCCGGGCGGCAAGCTCGGGTCGGCCGGTTTCGTGGCGGATGCCGCCGTGCTGCTCGCGTCGGGCGACGCGCATTTCGCGAATGGCGCGTGCTGGGACATCAACGGCGGGTTGTACATGCGCTGAGCGTCGAGCGCTGCGTGCAGCGCTTCGTCGAATCGCGGCGAGACCCTATCGCGACGCTTCCCCGTCGTCGCCCCACACGACCATCACGTCGCGCACGAGCGCGGCGATCGACGTCGCGCCGAGCTTCTCCTTGATGCTCGCGCGATGCACGTCGACGGTCTTCACGCTGATCGACAGATCCGACGCGATCTGCTTGCTGCCCTTGCCGTCCACCACGCCGCGCAGCACTTCCTTCTCGCGCGCGGTCAGCGCATCGAGCCGCTGGCGCAGCTCGCGGTGACGCTGGCTCACCGCATGCCGCTGCTGCGCGAGCCGCAGCGCGCGTTGCACGCGCTCGAGCATCTGCTGCGAGTTGTACGGTTTCTCGACGAAATCGATCGCGCCGTTCTGCAGCGCACGCACGGACATCGGGATATCGCCGTGCCCGCTGACGAAGATCACCGGCAGCGTCGCGCCGCGCGCGTTCAGTTCCGCCTGCACGTCGAAGCCGCTCTTCTCCGGCATCCGCACGTCGAGCACCAGGCACGCAGGGAGGTTCACGTCGAAGCGCGCGAGAAAATCGGTGGCGTTCGCGAACCCTTCGGACGCGATGCCGACCGATTCGAGCAGCCACGCGAGCGACGTCCGCATGCCGTTGTCGTCGTCGACGATGTATACGATCGGTGCGGGTGACGTCATCGCGGGTGTCTCACTGAATATCGGTATCGGTATCGCACGCGCCGCATACGGGGCCGGGTGCCGGCGCGTCGTTCGCTGGGGGTGTGCGGCACATCATAACGAGCCGAAAACCCGCTGAAAACCCCTTCACGTGCCGCATGAACGCGCAATCCCGATTTTTTTCGCGCGGTGCGGCGCGCATCTAGGTAGAACCTTTAGACGCGTTGGCGAGAACGCCATCTCCATCGTCAATCGTGCGAATGGTCGCCGGCATTTTCGCGTCGTACGCTTGGGTCATCGTCGGCGATCCGGCGCTGCACCGGCAGTGCCACGCGATCGCCGCGTTCGTCCAACCAGGAGCGCCCATGTCTTCCACGACCGATATCCAGCGACCGGCACGCGTCGAGCCGACCGACGCGCAGAAGGCCTTCCGGCAAGCGATGGCCCACCTCGGCGCGGCCGTCAACGTGATCACCACCGCCGGGCCGCACGGCCGCTGCGGCATCACCGCGAGTGCCGTGTGCTCCGTCACCGACACGCCGCCGACGCTGCTCGTGTGCCTCAACCGGTCGAGCGCGATGCGGGCGACGTTCGAACGCAACCGCCACGTCTGCATCAACGTGCTGCCGGCCGAACACGAGCTACTCGCGCGGCATTTCGCGGGGCTCACCGACCTGCCGATGGAGCGCCGTTTCGACCTGCCCGTGTGGGATCGCGGCGAGCAGGACGTGCCCGTGCTGCGCGACGCGCTCGCGAGCCTGCAGGGCACGATCGCCGACATGAAGGAAGTCGGCTCGCATTCGGTGATGTTCATCGAGGCGACGTCGATCCGCGTGCGCGACGACGGCGACAGCCTGATCTACTTCAGCCGTGCGTTTCATCGCGTGTCGCGCACGGCGTGCGTGCGGTGAATGGCGCGTGTCGCGCGTAATTACGCGGCGGCTCGCAACGCGCGCTGCCCGGCCGCGAGCGCGGCGCCCGCGAACAGCGTCAGCGCCGAATACACGAGCCCGCGTGCGAGCCCGGCACTATCCGACACCCAGCCGATCGCGACCGGCCCGGCGATCTGCCCGAACGCGAAGACCGTCGTGAACGCGCTGATCCCCTTCGCCCAGCCGTCCGGCGGCAGGTTGTGGCGCACGAAGGCCGTCGTCGATGCGACCGCCGACAGGAACGTCGCGCCGAACAGCACGCCCGACGCGAACGCGGCCACCGGATGCACGAACATCGCCGGCATCAGCGTCGCGATGCCGAGCAGCGCGTTGAGCACGGCGAGTGCCTGGCCGCCGCGCATCCGGTCGAGCAGCCCCGACCACAGCCGCGCCGACACGACGGTCGCCACGCCGAGCATCACGTAGAACGCGGCAACCACCGTGCCGCTCATCCCCGCGCCGCGCAACAGCGCGACGATGAAGGTCATGTAGCCGATATAGCCGACGCCGAACAGGCCGTAGCCGGCCAGCGCGAGCGCGAAGTGCGCGGGGCTCGCGGTCGCGGCCGGCGCGCCGCCATCACGCGGCGCAGTCGGTGCCGCGTGCACGCGCTCGATGCGGCGCGCGGCCGACACGGCCACCGCCGAGAACAGCACGCACGCGAACGCGAGCGCGAACCACGCGGGTTGCCAGCCGTGTACACCGTGTGAGAGCGTCGCCGGCACGAGCAGTGACGATGCGACGATGCCCCATCCCGTGCCGCCGTAGTAGAGCCCGAGCAGCAACCCTGCATCGCGCGGCGACGCCGATGCGAGCCGCGCGGCCAGCACGCCGCCGCTGATGAAGATCAGCGCGCTGCCGACGCCGGTCGCGAGCCGCTGCACGAGCAGCGCATGCATGCCTGACGTGAGCCCACATGCAGCCATCAACAGCGCAGTCAGCACGCACCCGGCCGCCAGCAGCGAGCCTGCTCGCCAGCGCCTCGACAGCCACGGAAACGCGAGTGCGCCGACCAGGTACCCGGCCGCGTTCGCCGTGTTCAGCGCGCCGGCCTGCGCGAACGTCCAGCCGAGATCGGCCTTCATCGGCGGCAGCAGCAGCGCATACGAAAAGCGCGCGAGGCCGAGCGCGATCGCGCTGCCGAGCGACAGGCAGATCGCGAGCCGCCATGCGGCGATGCGATCGGGGTCACGTTCCGGGAAGGTGTCGGTCGCGCCGGTGTCCGGCCGCGACGGGCCGGCCTGCTCCGGTTGCGGCGCTGCGCGCATCGCATGTCTCCTTGGTCGTTCGAAGCCGCGGCCAGTCGTGACGGCGGAACCGGTGTTCCGCACGCGCCAATCCCGACTGTCGAGGCTTCCGATTCTGTCGGACGATCATACTTGAGCCGTCGCGGGCCGGCATGCGTTGTCGATAGCAGCCCGGCCGCGGCAGCCGGATCGTCCATGCATCGCCCGCCGCAAGCCATCGCGAGAGTACGTCGGCCGCCTGCCCGCGCTACCCCCGCAATCCCGCCATGAAAGCCGTGAACAACGCGCGTCCCTCGGGCCATTCCGCCAATCCCGCTTCCGTATTCAGATGGCCGCGCGGGCCGAGCAGCAACGGCGTCGCGCCGCGCGCTTGCGCCCATGCAATGCCGCGCCCGGCCGGGTCGTACCCGTCATCCGAACTGGCGATCGCCAGCACCGGCAAGCCGCCGAAATCGCCCGCCGGCACATCCGCGAACGCACGGGCCGCAACCGGAAAACGCGGGCCGCCCGGATCGGGCACCGCCACGAGCCATGCAGCGCGCACGACGCGCGTCGACGCCGCCCGCCAGTGCGCGAACAGCAGGCACCCCAGCGAATGACAGATCACCACCGGCGGCGTCGCGGCTTGCGCAACGGCTTCATCGAGCGCCGCCATCCAGTCGCGCAGGTCGGGCGCATCCCATGACGCGGGCGCCATGCGCGCGGCGCCCGGCAGCTCAGCCTCCCAGTGGCTCTGCCAATGATCCGGTCCCGAGTTGCCGATCCCCGGCACGATCACGATCGTCTGGCCCATCTCCGTCTCCATGAATAAGCGAGCTCGCAGTCTGGCCTGCCGGAAACCGGCCGGGAATGGCAAATCATCGGATATTGAGACAATATGCCGATGAATTAACGGAGCGGGAAAGCGGACATGTCGAACGGAGAGCTCGATCGCCTGAATCTGTCGATCCTCGAGGCGCTTCAGGACAATGCACGGATGCCGCTGTCAGAAGTGGGCCGCCGCATCGGCCTGTCGCAGCCGGCTACGTCGGAGCGCGTCAAGCGGCTGGAAGAGCGCGGCATCATCGCGGGCTACGGTGCACGGATCGACCCGGCCGCGCTGGGGCTGGGGATGATGGCCATCATCCGGTTGAAGACGACGCACGAACACATCAAGCCCGCGCTGCGTGCGTTCGCGGAGATGCCGCACGTCATCGAGGTCCACCGGATGACCGGCGAGGATTGCTTCCTGCTGAAGGTCCTGGTGCCGACACCGGGACAACTCGAAACCATCATCGATGCGATAGCCCGCTTCGGCGCGGTCACGACGTCACTCGTGCTGCGATCCGAGCCGGCCAAGCCGCTCGGCAAGGCGCTGCTCGGTTGACACGGGCAGCGGGCTGCCGATGAGCGGCGACGCGTTCGCGCGCATGCACGGTCGCGGCAAACACCATCAATCACGACGATCGCGGCGATCGAATTCCCGATGAAAAAGCGCCGAATGCAATGCAACGCTTGGAATTCCTGTCCTTGAAAAAATGACGTGGAATCCGCCATTCGCTTTATCCGTGCTTTACGTCACGCGCCCCGCCAATCCCCCGTGTTTAGCACGCCTCGGCTAAAAACCTTGCAACGCATTGCATTCGTAAAATCATCAGACTAATATCAACGCCACTCGTCGCGCATTCACGAAATACGTGATGAGGAGTGGCAACTTTTTAGCCGCGCTTTCATGTTGAATCACTCATGTTCACCACAGGAGAATTGACATGCAGGACACCCAGCAGATCGAATTGCTTGACTGGATGCAGGAAGACACGCACCCCGAGGCCGTCGACATGATGGTCGAGGACGCCGTGGTGCCGTTCGGCACCGCGCTCTGGCCGGTCTGAGCGGGCCACCCGTTCTCGCGGAAGGGCCGCGGCCCTTCCGCCGCTTCCGGAGACACGCATGCTGAACCTGCACCGCGCGCTGGGCTTCCACCCCGCGCTGCGCGACAAGCTGGCGCGCGGCGAGTCGGGAAAACTGCTGGTCGGCCATGACACCCGCAACCGCGACATCGCGTTGCGCGCGTTTTCCGCCCTGCCCGATTCGCTCGACGCGACCACCCTCTGCCTCGAAAGCACCCCACCCGCCGATATCGCCGCCGCGCTCGATCGCGCCGATCTGTTCGTGCTGCTGTACGACTCGTCGTGCCTGCCGACGCCGTCGCCGAGCGGGCCGCCGTTCCTTGCCGCGATCCGCCCCGCGATCGTCGAGCACTGGAGCAAGTCGGTGCTGTTCAAGGATTACGGCCCGCATCTCGACGAGGCGTTCGCCGAATCGCTCGACGACATCGCGGCACGCAACGGCCGGCTGATCGACGCGGCCGCACGCGCATCGCGGATCCGCTTCATCGACGAAGCCGGCAACACGCTGACGGGCTCGCTCGCGCCGGACCAGAAATGGACGAGCGTGGACGGTATGGGCAACCTCGACGTCGTGCCCGGCGAGATCGCGACGCACGTCACCGACCTCACCGGCTCGGTCGTCTTCAGCGGCACGTTTCTCGGCACCGTGCCGTTCGCGATCAAGTACAAGGTGGCCGAGCAGCTCGCCACGCTGCAGGTCGAGAACAGCACGATCGTCGGGTTCGACACGGACAACGAAGGTTTCCGGCGCGACTTCTCGACCTATCTCGACCGGCATCCGAATCACCGGCGGATCGAGGAATTCGGCATCGGCACGAACCTCGGGATACGCGGGCTGTACGGCCGCAACGCGGGATTCGAGGAACGCCATCCGGGCCTGCACCTCGGGCTCGGCGGCGGCGAAAACGGCAGCCACCATCTCGACCTGATCTTCGCGCGCGGCACGCTCGCGCTCGACGACCGGATCGTGTTCGACGGCGCGTTCGCCGTCTGACGAAGCGGCTGCGTGCTCAGGCTTCGGCGGCCGCCGTGTCGCCGAGCCACTTGAACATCACGAGGCTGTCGACGAAGCCGAGCCGCGCGTGACGGTACGCACGCGGCAGCCGGCCGACGATTTCAAACCCCAGCTTCTGCCACAGCGCGACCGCCACTTCGTTGGTCGACACCACCGAGTTGAACTGCATCGCGAGGAAACCGCGCTCGCGTGCGACCTGCTGCGAGTGCTCGCACATCAGGCGCGCGACGCCGCGGCCGCGCGCGGCCTCGCTCACCATGTAGCCGCAGTTGCTCACGTGATTGCCGGGGCCGCCTGCGTTCGCCTTCAGGTAGTACGAGCCCAGGACCACGCCGTCCTCTTCGGCGATCCACGTGCACAGCGGCGCATCGAGCCACAGTGCGCGCGCCGCTTCCTGTGTCGGCGACGCATCGAATGCATAGGTTTCCTGAGCGGCGACGATCGCGCGATAGGTCGGCCAGAAGCGCGGGAAATCGTCGTCGGTCATCGGGCGAATCGTGATCATGCGAAGTCTCTCGTGATGGGAATGTCGGCAGGCATGCCAGCGATCGTACCGTGATTCAGGAACGGCTGCCGTCCCGCTGCGCCGCGCTGCGATACGCGCCCGGCGGCACGCCGTACCAGCGCTTGAACGCCTGCGAGAAACTCGACAGGTCGCTGAAGCCGAGCCGCTCGGCCACTTCCGCGAGCGACAGGCGCGCGTCGCCGAGCAGCGTCTCGGCCATCGCGCCACGCGCCTGCGCGAGCAGTGCGCGAAAGGTCGTGCCCTCCTCCTGCAGCCGGCGCTTGAGCGTGCGCGGGCTCGTGTTCATCAGCCGCGCCATGTCCTCGAGCGAGAACGGCGTGGGGCCGGGCGTCGCGCTCAGGTACTGGCGCACCATCTCCGACGTGCCCACGCGCGCACGCCGCGCTTCGAGCAGCTGGCCACACATCTGCTCGCACATCGACACCGTCAGCGGATTCGCGTGCGGCAGCAGCCGGTCGAGAAACGCGCGGTCGAAAGCGAGGCTGTTCGCGCGCGCCGAGAACGCGGGCTCGATGCCGGCGATGCGCGGCACCGGCATGGTCGGCATGCGCGCTGCCTGCACCGTGAAGCGCGACAACGCGAATGTGTCGTCGCCGATTTCCTGCAGCAGCACGGCCGCGGCCGTCATGTCGCGCTCGACGAGAAACCGGCTCAGCGTGCCATCGAGTTCCGGCGCGCCGAAATTGAGCACGCACGAGCCGCCTTCCTCGCGGTACGTGATCACAGTGAACGCATAGGTGAGCGGCAGGAAGCGCAGCGCCAGCGCGAGCGCGTCGCGTGCGGTCGCGCTCGCGATCAGCCCGTAGCCCCACACCCCGTACGCGGAGAAGTGATAGCGCTGGCCGACCTCGAACCCGAGGCCCGGCGCACGCCCGAGCGCGCGCAGCAGGTTGCCGGTCAGCCGCAGTTCCTGCGCGGCCGTCACCTCGACCTTCGGATCGTCGAGCTGCGCGTTGGCGAGCCCTGTGCCGGCCAGCAGCGTCGTGTGCGGCACGCCGCGTTCGTCGCCGAAATCGACCAGCAGCCGGGCGCTGGCCGGACTCCGGGTGAAATCCCAGAAGCTCATGCGGAGAAACCCTCGAAGCGCCGATTTGGCCCAAATACTAAAACAATTGTCCCGAAGCAGCATTGGTGTTTTCCCATGCGGCCAGCACCATCGGCGTCATCCAGTCGTCGTCCGAACGACGCCATCGCCCTCCGGAGGAGACACCATGCGACCGAGTCGCCCGACCGATCCCGCAGCCCGCTTCGCATGCCGGCGCGACGCTTTCGTCGCGTTCCTCGCGTTCGCCGCGTTTGGCCGCGACCCCGCCCCGCCGCTCGCGCCTCGCCGGCCGCACACCGGCCGCCCGTGCACGCTGCCGCGCCCCGCTTGATCCATCGACCTTCAGAGGACCAATCCATGAGCAAGACTTTCGACTACATCGTCGTGGGCGGCGGGTCGGGCGGCAGCGTCGTCGCCGGGCGGCTGACCGAGGACCCGGCCGTGACCGTCTGCGTGCTTGAGGCCGGCGGCCGCGGCGACGGCACGCTCGTCAACGTGCCGACCGGCGCGGTCGCGATGATGCCGACCCGCATCAACAACTGGGCCTTCGACACGGTGCCGCAGCCGGGCCTCGGCGGGCGCATCGGCTACCAGCCGCGCGGCAAGGTGCTGGGCGGCTCGTCGGCCATCAACGCGATGGTCTATATCCGCGGCCATCGCGTCGACTACGACGGCTGGGCCGCGCTCGGCAACGAAGGCTGGAGCTACGACGACGTGCTGCCGTACTTCCGCCTGAGCGAGCACAACGAGCGCTTCGACGATGCGTGGCACGGCCGCGACGGCCCGCTGTGGGTGAGCGACCTGCGCACCGGCAACCCGTTCCATGCGCGCTACCTGGAAGCCGCGCAACAGGCCGGCCTGCCGCTCACCGACGATTTCAACGGCGCGCAGCAGGAAGGCATCGGCCTCTACCAGGTCACGCAGAAGCACGGCGAACGGTGGAGCGCGGCGCGCGCATACCTGCTGCCGCACGTCGGCCGCCGCGACAACCTGCAGGTCGAGACGCACGCGCAGGTGCTGCGCATCCTGTTCGACGGCACGCGCGCGATCGGCGTCGAAGTGCGGCAGCGTGGCGAGGTCCGCACGCTGCGCGCGCGGCGTGAAGTCGTGATGGCGGCCGGCGCGCTGCAAACACCGCAGTTGCTGATGCTGTCGGGTGTCGGCCCGGGCCGCGAACTCCAGCAACAGGGCATCGCCGTGCACGCCGACCTGCCCGGCGTCGGCCGCAACCTGCAGGATCATCCGGATTTCATCTTCGGCTACCGCACGCGCAGCGTCGACACGATGGGCGTGTCCTTGGGCGGCGGCCTGCGCATGCTGCGCGAGCTGGCGCGTTTTCGCCGCGAACGGCGCGGGATGCTGACGTCGAATTTCGCGGAAGGCGGCGGCTTCCTGAAGACGCGCGCCGAGCTCGACGCGCCGGACATCCAGCTGCACTTCGTCGTCGCGCTCGTCGACGATCATGCGCGCAAGCTGCACGCCGGCCACGGGCTGTCGTGCCACGTGTGCCTGCTGCGGCCGCGCAGCCGCGGCTCGGTCACGCTGAACAGCGCCGATCCGCTCGCGGCGCCGCGCATCGATCCCGCATTCTTCGACGATCCGCGCGACCTCGACGACATGGTCGCGGGCTTCCGCCTCACACGACGGCTGATGGAAGCGCCGGCACTCGCCGGCTGGACCACGCGCGACCTGTTCACCGCGAACGTCAACACCGACGACGAAATCCGCGACGTGCTGCGGCGGCGCACCGACACCGTGTATCACCCGGTCGGCACGTGCCGGATGGGGCACGACGCGCTCGCCGTCGTCGATCCGCAACTGCGCGTGCACGGCCTGCAGGGGCTGCGCATCGTCGATGCGTCGGTGATGCCGACCCTCATCGGCGGCAACACCAACGCACCGACGATCATGATCGCCGAGAAGGCCGTCGACCTGATGCGGGGCGTGTGCCGCACATCCGCACAACCGCAACGCGAAACCGTCAGGATGACGACGGATATCGACACGGTTCCTGCCGCGAGTGCCGCGCACGATGCCATCCAGCCCGAGGAAACCCGCCATGTTGTCGCCTGATACTTCTCGCACCGCCGACTCCGCCGCACCGCTTGCGGCGATCATCATCGGCGCCGGCTTCGCCGGCATCGGCATGGCGATCGCGCTGCAACGCGCCGGC
The DNA here is from genome assembly GCF_017104595.1 of Burkholderia sp. Tr-20390. NCBI lineage: Bacteria > Pseudomonadati > Pseudomonadota > Betaproteobacteria > Burkholderiales > Burkholderiaceae > Burkholderia > Burkholderia sp. Tr-20390. Next base: position 24,164 of record NZ_JAAGPC010000077.1, read on the forward strand.
ATCCAGGACTTCACGATCGTCGAACGCTCGCACGACGTGGGCGGCGTGTGGCGCGACAATTGCTACCCGGGCGCCGCCTGCGACGTGCCCTCGCACCTGTACTCGTTCTCGTTCGAGCCCAATCCGGCGTGGTCGCGCGTGTTCGCGCCGCAGCCTGAAATCCATGCGTACCTGCAGCATTGCGCGCGCAAGTACGGCCTCGCGCACCACCTGCGCTTCGGCGCCGAAGTCGCGCACGCCCGCTACGACGAAGCCGCCGCGCTGTGGCGCGTCACGCTCGCCGACGGCACGGCGCTCAGCGCCGCCGTGCTCGTCAGCGGCACCGGCCAGTTGAGCCGCCCGGCGATGCCCGACCTGCCCGGCATCGACACGTTTCGCGGCCGCGCGTTTCACTCCGCGCACTGGGATCACGACTATTCGCTCGCTGGCAAGCGCGTGGCGGTCGTGGGCACCGGCGCGTCGGCGATCCAGTTCGTCCCGGCGATCGCGGGCGACGTGAAGGAGCTGGTCGTATTCCAGCGTTCGCCGGCCTATGTGATGCCGCGCCCCGACCGCGCGTACCGCCCGTGGGAGAAGGCTCTGTTCCGCCGGTTGCCGTGGGCGATGAAGCTGCATCGCGCATCGATCTACCTGCGCTACGAATCGCGCGCGATCGCGTTCACGCGTCTGCACAAGCTGATGAAGGTCGCGGTCGGCCGGCCGTTCCACACACTGCTCGCACGCGACGTGCCGGACCCCGCGCTGCGTGCGCGGCTCACGCCCGACTACCCGATCGGCTGCAAGCGCATCCTGCTGTCGAGCGACTACCTCGCCGCGATGAGCCGCGACAACGTCGAGCTCGTCACGCAGCGGATCCGGCGCGTCACGGAGGACGGCATCGAGACCGCCGACGGCGTGCACCATCCGGTCGATGCGATCATCTACGGCACCGGGTTCGCGGCGACCGAGTTCCTGTCGCCGATGCGCATCACCGGCCGCGACGGGCTCGACCTGAACGACGCATGGCGGCGCGGCGCGCAGGCGTATCTCGGGCTCACCGTGCCCGGTTTTCCGAACTTCTTCATGCTGTACGGCCCGAACACCAACCTCGGCCACAACTCGATCGTCTATATGCTCGAAAGCCAGATCGCGCACGTGATGCGTTGCCTGCGCACGATGCGGCGCGACGGCGCGCGCGAGATCGACGTCGATGCGCGCCGCTACCGGCGCTTCAACGTGCATGTGCAACAGCGGCTCGAAGGCTCGGTGTGGAACAGCTGCAAGAGCTGGTACGTCGATGCGTCGGGCCACAACAGCACGAACTGGCCGGGCTTCACGCTGACCTACCGGTGGATCACGCGCTTCACCGGGATGGGCGCTTACCGCTTCACGCATCCGTTGCCCGACTCGGCCGCACCGGCGCGCGACGTGGTGGTCGCGCCGCCCGCCGGCCGGCTGGAGGCACTGACCGCCGCATCGCTGCGCGGCTTCCTGCGGGTGGCCTTCCGGCCGCTGATCGGGCCGCCGTTCGGCGCGCGCATGCAACGCCGCTTCGTCGCGCTGCTGTCGCCGCTGATGCCGGGCACGGGCGGCACGCTGCGCTACCGCACGTCCGCGCATCGCGTGCCGGTCGAAGTCGTGGCGCCGAAACGCGGCGACACGGGCGGCGCGATCCTCTATCTGCACGGCGGCGCATTTTGTCTCGGCGGGCCGCATACGCATCGCGGCGTGACGACGCGGCTGGCGAACGAGGCCGCCCTGCCGGTGTGGGTGCCCGATTACCGGCTGGCGCCCGAGCATCCGAGCCCGGCCGCGCTCGACGATGCGCTGGCCGTCTACGACGCGATGCGCGCGCAGGGCCATGCGCCGCACCGGATCGTGATCGCCGGCGATTCGGCGGGCGGTGCGCTGGCGCTGGCACTGGCCATCGCGCTGCGCGAGCGCGGCGAGCCGGCCGCCGCCGCGCTGCTGCTGATCTCGCCGGTGACCGATCCCGCGCTCGGCGGCGCGACGCTGGCTTCGCGCCGTCATGACGATCCGATGATCCGTCGCGGCTGGCTCGAACAAGGGTTGCGCTGGTATCACGGCGCCGGTTCGATTGCCGCCCGCGGCCCGCTCGACACCGACCTGCGCGGCCTGCCGCCGATGCTCGTCCAGGCCGGCGACCAGGAGGTGCTGCTGTCGGATGCGCAGCGGCTTGCCCGTCATGCGCAGGCCTGCGGCGTGCCGTGCCGGCTGGAGGTTCATGCGGCGCGCTGGCATGTGTTTCATCTGCAGGCGTTTTACCTGCGGTCGGCACGGGATGCATTGCGGACGCTGGCGGGGTTTGCCGCGCAACGGGTGGCGATGAAGGCGTGACGACGAAGCAGTCACGCGCCGCGATCGGGGCCGTGGTTCGCGGCCTCCCCGGTCGGGTGCGCGGTGCATGCGCCGTCACCGGACCCGCTTGCCGCGAAGCGACGTCGTCTTGCAAAAACCGGCCGTTTATTTTTTTCCGTCGCATGCGGCCGTCATGATCTCCCGCAAGCCCCGGCGCGCCGCCGGGGTTCCCCACCCTCGCGGAGACATCATGAAAAGAAGGCACACCCTCAACACGCTGGCACTCCTTTGTTGCGTCGGCATCCAGTGCGCGACGTCGGCGTTCGCCGACGAGCCGAAGAAGGTCGCGTTCGTCGACACCGGCAACACCGGGCGCAGCGTGATGGCCGAAGCGATCGCCGGCCAGTTGATCGCGCAGCGCCACGCGCACATCGCGGTGATTTCACGTGCGGTCGACGAAGATCCGTATGACGAAAAGCCCGAAGAAAACGGCGTGATCCTGATGAAGCGCCGCGGCATCGACACGTCCGCGCACCGTTCGGTGCAGTTGAACGCGAACGACATCAAGCATTCCGATGTAATCCTGACGATGACCGACAAACACAAGGAGAAGGTGCTCGCGCTCTATCCGTCGGCCGCCGGCAAGGTGTTCACGCTGGCCGAGTATGCGTCCGGGAAGCACGTCGACGTGCCCGATGCGTGGGGCAAGCCGATCGATTTCTACGAATCGGTCACGGCGCAGCTCGACACGTACATCCCGGCGGCGCTCGACAAGATCGCGACGGCCGCGCCGGCGAAGCCGTAATGTCAGGAGACCTGTCGGCTCGCCAGGCGCGACGCGCCGGCACCGACAGGTTTGCAGCTCGCACACCTCCTCCCCCTCGTTTTGTAACTTATAAGCTACAATTGCGACCAAGGTCGAACTGGACACGGAGGTAAGCATGAAGCAGGTCAAATCTGCGGTATCGCACCACGACGCGGAAGTCGCCGAACTCGGCGCCGACCGCGAACTCGCGGTGGCCTATCTGCGCGTCGCGATGGAGTCGCTCGACGATCCCGACAACCGCGCGGCCGGCCTGCTCGCGCTGCGTACGGTCGCGGAAGCGTACGGCGGGCTCGGCGCCGTCGCGGCCGAAGCCGGCATCAGCCGCGAATCGCTGTATCGCACGCTCTCCCCAAACGGCAACCCGACACTGAAAACCCTGCTCGCGGTGCTCAAGACCGTCGGTCTGCGCCTGTCCGTCGTCCCTGCACAGCCGGTGCACGCATAAGCGGCACACCGCCCGCTCACGGCCGCACCATCCACACCAGCAGCATCTCCGCCGGCGCGTTCGCCATCCCCGCCGGCGGATGCTCGATCGCCGGCTCGACCGACAGCGCCTTCGCCATCGTCGCCGCATCGTCGATCGTCGTCGTGCGCACGATCGTCATCAGTCGCGCCGGCCGGTGCAGCGTCTCGCGATACAGCGCGCCGTACCACAACGGCCGCATGCCGAGCGCGTCCTGCAGCACGTACGGATAACGCCACAGCCGCAGCACGAGGCGGCTTTCCGGCTGCCCCGGATCGACGCGCACGAACACGCGGCGCGTACTTTCGCCGTGCGTGTAGCGCGGCAGCACCGGCAGCGCCTCGGCCGGCGCCTGCGGCAGCAGCCAGCGCAGCGCGGTGGCCGGCGACCACGGTGTCGCGCGCTGCCAGCCGGCCTGCGCGAGATGCCGGTCGAGCGTGTCCGACGTCGCGCTCCATTGCAGCGGCAGATATTCCTCGCGGTCGCCGCCGATCTCGGTGCGCCGCACCGGCACGCGCTGCCACCCGCCGCGCAGCCACTGGTCGACGGTCATCGCGACCACGTCGCCGACATGCGGGCGCGCCGCGCGGTCGAGCTGCCATTGCGCGGGAACCGTCCATACGCCGGCCGTCGCGAGCACCACCGTCACCGCGACGAGCGCGCCCCTCGGCTGCACGTGCTCGCGCACGCGCCAGTACGCATAGGCGCCGGCCAGCAACGCGAACCAGGCGAGCCCGAGACTCCAGCCGCCCAGCAGGCCCGACAGCCACGTGTCGCCCACATACAGCCGCGCGAAGCCGCCGAGCACGATCCACAACACCACCGCCGTCACGACCGGAATCCGCCACCGCGCGGGCCGGTCGCGCGCGAGCACCCAGCCGAGGCCGCTGCTCGCGAGAATCGCGAACGCCGCTTCGGCATCGGGCAGCGGCACGTGCGGCGCACCGGGCGGCAAGCTCGCGGGCGTCGCGCCGGGTATGCCCGCGCCGAACACCGGCCCGAGCACGACGGCGACGCCGACCGTCACGAGCCACCACGCGGCCGTCAGCCAGCAGCGATGGATCATCAGCCAGACGAGAAACGCGGCCGCGACGATCAGCCCCGTATCGTGCCCGTGCAGCACGGCAAGCGCGCGCATCGTGGCGTCCACCGGCGGCGTGCGCAGGTTCTGCAGGAACGCATACAGCGCGATGTCCGCGTGCATCAGCGGATCGTTCGCGACGACATCCTGCACGAGGCCCGCGAACAGCCACACGCAGCCGATGAACAGCAGCGCGAGCACGGGCACCGCGCCGGGCAGGCCGCGCACATACGCGATCGCGTCGTGCAGCCGCGCACCGAAGCGCGGCCAGCGGCGTGCGCAGGCGTGCAAGCCGTCAACGAGCGCACGGCGCAACAGCGGCCAGCCGCGCCGCAACGCGACGCGCACGCCGATCCACACGAGCGCGACGAGCGCCGCGACCACCAGCAGGATCACGGCGACCCGCACGCTGATCGCCGCAGCCAGCGCGGCCGACGCGCCGAACAGGATGCCCGGCGCGACGTGCACGGGCGCCCAGATGAGCGCCGAGACGACGTTGACCGGATAGAACGACCGGCGCGGCAGCGTCGCGCAGCCGACCACGACCGGCACGACCGCGCGCACCGGCGCAAGAAAACGCGCAAGCACGATGCTCTTCATGCCATGGCGCAGCACGAACTCCTCGCCGCGCGCGAAGGCGGCCGCATAGCCGAAGCGCGCCCATGCGTTGCGGATCACGCCGCGGTAGTGCCGCCCGAGTTCATAGCTGATCCCGTCGCCGATCACGGCGCCGACCGCCGCGATACCGATGGTCGTCCAGGCGTCGAGCGCGCCCGCGCCGATCAGCGCACCGGCCGCGAACATCACGGCGCCGGCCGGCACGACCGTGCCGATCAGCGCGATCGCCTCGGCGCAGGCCGCCATGAACACGATCGCAAGCACGAGCAGCGGATGTGCGCCGATCGCGCTGATCCATGCGTGGATCGTATCGCTCATCGCACGCGCCTCGGCGGGGCGACCCGGTGTGCGGACACCGGGCCGGTGATGGCATGGGGAATGTTCATCGGGCGGTGCGCGCGGTCGCGCCGGCGGGGCGGGTCAATCGAACTCGTGCTGCCGCGCGTCGGCCTCGAGCGGCGCGTCGTGGTAGCCGACCGTCGCGATCTCCTGCAGATAGCGCGCGAGAAACGCGCCGATCGAGCCGGCAGCCTCGTACTGATGCACGTGGCGCAACTCGTGGGTCAGCAGGCGGCGCGTGTCCTGCCCGCGCAGCACGTACACCGCATGGCCAAGCGTGAGCCCGATCGTCCCCGGCGCCAGGAGCCCCGAGTCGCGGGCGATCGCGGCCAGCGACGGCACCTCGGGGAACGGCATGCGGTCGACGATCACCACGCGGACCCGCTCGGGCTGCGCGACGCCCACCGTGCGCGCGTCGTCGGCCTGCTCGGGCGTCAGCGGCGCCCCCTGCGCGATCCCGCGCGCCGCCTCGGCTTCCGCCCATGCAACGGCAGCGGGCAGTGCGGACGGCAGGATATCGGCAAGATCGATCATCGCGGGGCTCCTCGGGGGGTTGTAGTGGCATCGGGCACCAGTTTAGTCCCGAATCGGAACGGTTCGCGGGGTAGCGCGCGACACGACGGGCCGCCTCTTCACCGTCTCAATAATAATCAGGGAATACCCTGATTTCCGCCGGCTCCGCCGCCTGCCTTTTCCCTGGGATTGTTTCGTTTCAGTACACATTCCACGTTCGGCTATCTCGAAAATTTCCCGGATGTGTACCGTTTTCGGATTCGGCGGAATATATTGATCAGAAGAACAGCCGCGGCGACACCCGGACAGCAGGGCGCGGCGTCATCCCGAAGAGGATCGCTAGATGATCAGGGTAATTCTGGCTGACGATCACGCAGTCATGCGGGACGGACTGCGTTACATCCTGGAAACGGCCGGCGGTTTCGAAATCGTCGGCGAGGCGAGCGACGGCTCGGCCACGCTTGCGCTGGTCGAGCGCGGCGCCGCCGACGTGCTGCTGCTCGACCTGTCGATGCCCGCGCCGACCGGCATCGAGCTGATCCGGCTGGTGAAACGCCACGCGCCGTCGCTGCGCACGCTGGTGCTGACGATGCATGCGGAGGCGCAGTACGCGGCGCGGGCGTTCAAGGCCGGCGCAACCGGCTACCTGACGAAGGACAGCGCGACCGCCGAGCTCGTCGAGGCGGTCGGCAAGGTGGCCGCGGGCGGCGTCTACGTGAGCCCGTCGGCGGCCGAGAGCCTCGCGCTCACGCTGCGCACGCCGGCCGCCGCGCTGCCGCACGAACGGCTGTCCGCGCGCGAGTTCGACGTGATGCGCCGCATCGTCGCCGGCCAGACCGTCACGCAGATCGCGACCGAACTCGCGCTCAGCGCAAAGACGGTCAGCACTTACAAGACCCGGATCCTCGAGAAGATGGAGCTGCCGCACGAAGCCGCGCTGGTCCGCTACGCGGTGCGCCACGAACTCGACCCCGGCGGCGACGCATGACCGCCGCCTTCCGCTTCCCGCCCTCATCCCCGCCCCCGCCCGCGGACGACGACGAACCGGACGCGTCGCGCCTGTTCATGTCGTCGCTGCCGCCGGGCCGGCGCGAACGGCGGTTCGCACTCGCGACCGTCCTCATCTCCGCCGTGATCTTCGCCGCGCTTGCACCGTTCGCGGGCAGGCCGCTTGCGCCGGGCTGGGCGTTCATCCCCGTGTACCAGTCGGCAATCGTCGTCAACGACATGGTGACCGCCGGCCTGCTGCTCGGCCAGTACGCGATCCTGCGCCAGCGGCCGCTGCTCGTGCTCGCGGGCGGCTACCTGTTCACGGGTTTCATGGCCGGCACCCACATGCTGACCTTTCCCGGGCTGTTCGCACCGACCGGCCTGCTCGGCGGCGGCGACCAGACCACCGCCTGGCTGTACCTGTTCTGGCACGGTGGCTTTCCGCTGGCGGTCGCCGCGTACGCGCTGCTGCGCGCGAAGTCGCGTGCGCCGGGGCCGATCCCGGCCCCGCAGCGCCGCGCGGCGATTCCGATCGTGCTGTGCATCGCGGCCGCGATCGGCGCGACCGTCGCGCTCGCGCTGCTCGCGACGGCCGGCCACGACCTGCTGCCGCGCATCATGAACGGCAACCGGATGGCCGCGACGATGACGAACGCGATCACGATCGTCTGGGGGCTGAACCTGGTCGCACTGATGCTGATGTGGCGGCGGCGGCGGCGCCATTCCGTGCTCGACCTGTGGGTGATGACGGTGCTCGTCGCGTGGCTGTTCGACATCGCGCTGTCGTCGATGCTGAATCACGGGCGCTACGACCTCGGCTTCTACGCCGGGCGCGCGTACGGCCTCGTCGCGTCCGGCGTCGTGCTGTTCGCGATGCTGTTCGAGAACGGCCGGCTGCATGCGCAGACGGTGCGCGCGCTGGCCGGCGCGCGCTACCAGCATCTGCTCGTCGTGCAGAAGAGCGCGCAGCTGAACGACGCGAACGAACGGCTCGAACAACGCGTCGCCGCGCGCACCGCGCAACTGAGCGCGTCGAACCGCGACCTGCGGCGCGAAGTCGAGGACCGCGTGCGTGCCGAGCGGGCGTTGCAGGCGTCGCGCGAGGAGCTGCGCGAGATCGCCGCGATCAGCGCGAGCGCACGCGAAGCCGAGCAGCGCCGCATCGCACGCGAGCTGCACGACGAACTCGCGCAGACGCTCGCGACGCTGAAGAACGATCTCGAATGGCTGATCGACCGCGTGCCGCAGGACGATGCGCAGCTGGCGCGCAAGATCGCGGCGATGCACGCGCTGGCGCGCGGCGCGGTGGCCGCGACGCGCCGCATCGCGTCGGACCTGCGCCCGCTGATGCTCGACGATCTCGGCTTCGCCGCGGCGATGCAGTGGCTCGTGGAGGATTTCCGGCACCGGCACGGCATCGAGTGCACGCTGCATGTCGAGCCGCCCGAGCTGCAGCTCGACGAGCCTTACGCGACGGCGGTGTTCCGCATCGCGCAGGAAGCGCTCGCGAACGTCGCGCGGCACGCGGCCGCGTCGCATGCGACAGTCGAACTCGTGCATGCGAACCATGCGATCGAGCTGACGATTCGCGACGACGGCGCGGGGTTCGATCCCGGCGTGCCGCGCAAGTCGGGATCGTTCGGGCTGGTCGGGTTACGCGAGCGCGCGTATCTCGTCGGCGGCACGCTGCGGATCGCGACGACGCTCGGCGAAGGGACGACGGTCGAGGTGGAGATTCCGCTGGCGCCTGCGCAAGTGACGGTCGCGCATGGTGGGGTTGGGGGCGCGCGCGGGTAGATGAACCCCGCGCGCCGCGCGCGGTGACAGCATCGGCGTAACGCTACAATCCCTGGCCATCACCGTCCCTCGTCCTTGCGCGCTGATGCGCCAGCCGATCGCATTCCGCCTATTCACGATGAAATCCATCCTGAGCTATCCGCTCTTCTTTCTCGCCGCCCTGGCCGGCTGGCTGGCCGTATCGCTGCTGTGCTGGCCCGTCCTGCTCGCCCTTCAGGCCCTGACGACGGCCGTGTTCATCCCGCATCCGGCCGGCAGCTACATCGGGCTCGGGTTCGTGTCGACCGCGCGGTTCCTGGATTTTCCGTCGACCTTCGTCGGCGCCTACTCGGTGCCGTTCATGAACGTGCCGCTCGGGTTCATCGCGATCGCCTGGTGGTTCGGCACGGTGCTCATCGTGCAACCCACCTACGCGCGCTACCGCGTCATGGTGCGCGGCCGCCCGTCGGCACGGGCCGTCCTGTGGCGCGGCGCCCGCTCGTGGCTGATCTTCACGGCGGTGCTCCTCGTCATCGCAACGCCCTTCCTGCGGCGTTACGAGATCGTCACACCCGATCACCTCTACGTCCGACACCTGTTCGACTGGCACGAGCGCGCGTATCCGCTCGCGTCGCTGAAGGAGATCCACGTGGACGATCCCGGTACCAGCCGCGGCATCGTCACGTGGGACTTCATTTTCGACGGCGACAACCGCTTCACGACGACCGCCCCCGACATCCACGCGCTCAAATACCTGCTGTCGAACACGCACGCTACAGCCAACTTCACGTTCGTCGGGAACGAGTTGATGAAGCGATAACGCCGCGCACCCTCACGCGCGCGCCGCCACCATCCCCCGCTCCGAGCGCGTCCACGCGACCAGCGCGCCGATCCCGAGCAGTGCGAGACACACGATCGGCACGATCATCGGGCCGAACGCGGTGCCGGTCACCTTGCCGGCAAACGGCATCAGGTTCTGGCTGAAAAAGCCGCCGAGGTTGCCGATCGAGTTGATCGCCGCGACGCTCGCCGCCGCCCGCGCGCCGGTGAAGTAGCGCGGCGGCATCGACCAGAAGCACGGATACAGCAGCGGGATGCATGCGCCACCGAGCACCAGCGCGATGAAGCGCAGCGGCGTCGACGGCAGCACGAGGCTCAGCAGGAAGCCGAGCGCACCGAGCGCCGCGACGATCGCGATCGTGCGCAGGATGCTCTTCGCGCGGCGCAGCTTCGCCGGCAGCCACAACAGCAGCAGCACCGCGAGCGCCCACGGCAGCATGCTCAGGAAGCCGTTCATGCTGCTCGACACGCCGAACGATTTCACGAGCGTCGGCAGCCAGTACGTCACGCCGTACAGCGACGTCGACATCAGCATGTAGGTCGCCGCGAACAGCATCACGCGCGGATCGAGCAGCGCCTTCCACGGCTGCCCATGCTCGGCCTTCGCGGGCTTCTCGCGTTCGAGCGCGGCCTCGACGATCTGCTTCTCGCGGTCGTCGAGGAAACGTGCGTCGCGCACCGACGCGGGCAGCACGCGGAACACGACGACCGCGACGATCACCGCCGGGATGCCCGTCGCCACGAACACCCACTGCCAGCCCGCGAGCCCCCATACGCCGTTCAGGCTCAGCAGCACGCCGCCGACCAGCGAGCCGAGCATGTTCGCGAGCGCGCTGCCGAGCGTGAAGATGCCGAGCACCTTCGCGCGGTAGCTCTGCGGGAACCACAGCGTCAGGTAGTAGATCACGCCCGGATAGAAACCGGCCTCGGCGATGCCGAGCACGAAGCGCAGCCCGCAGAACGCGGGCATCGACGTCGTGAAGCCCATCAGCACGGTGATGAGCCCCCACGTCAGCATGATCCGCGCGAGCCACACGCGTGCGCCGTAGCGATGCAGCGCGAGCGTGCTCGGCACCTCGAACAGCAGGTAGCCGATGAAGAACAGCGACGACGCGAGCCCGAACGCGGCTTCCGTCATCCCGAGGCTGTGCACCATCTGCAGCTTCGCGAAGCCGACGTTCTGCCGGTCGATGAACGCGATCAGGAACATCACGACGAGGATGGGCAGCAGGCGCCGCGCCATCTTCGACATGATGCGCTGCTCTTCGGCGGACGCGGGGTCCAGGGTTTCGGTGGCGTTCACTTGAGGCTCCTTGCGTGAATCGGTTGCATAGCGGTTGAATCGGCGCTGCGCGCGACAATCGCGCGAGCGCGGGGCATGTCGATGAAAGTGCGCGGCGGCATCAACCCGATCGATAGTCGTCGAGCATCGGCGCGAACATCTCGTGCCACGCCCGCGGCTTCGCCTTGATCGTGCCGGCGAGGTACAGGAATTCGACGTAGTCCATCAGCTGGTTCGGCAGCACCGAGAAGCGCGTGTCGGGCGCGGCGAGCATCCGCATCCCGTCGTCGTGCGACACGCCGACGCCCGACGACGCCGCATAGAGCGCGGCCGCCGCGCGCGGGTCCTGCGCGATCAGGCGGTTCGCTTCGTCGAGCGCGCCGAGAAACGCGCTGGCCAGCGCGGGCTCCGTGTCGACGAGCCGCTTCGGTGCGAACACGACGTCGAGCGTCAGCGGGCCGAGCACGTCGACCGAATTCACGACGCGGTGGATGCCCGGCTGCCGCAGCTCGAGCGTCGAGAACGGCGGCGACGTGAAGTGCGCGGTGACGCCGTTCTCGCGGCGAATCAGCGCCTGCATCGCCTGCGGATGCGGCAGGTTCACGGTGATCGAATCGAGCTGCGCGAAATGCTTCGAGCCGAGCTGCCGGCTCGCGACCATCTGCAGCACCACCGCCGACAGCGACGTGCGGATGCCCGGCACCGCGATCCGGTCGACCGGCGTGAAGTCGCGCAGCGACGCGAGCCCCGGCCGGTTCGCGTTCAGCGACAGCGACGTGGTCGACAGCCCGCTGATGCCGATCACCTCGACGTTCGGAATGCCGCGCGCCCGCGCCCACAGCTCGATGAAACCCGGCGCGCCGGCCCCGGCGAAATCGAGCGTGCCGGCCATCATCGCGTCGTTGACGGAATTGCCGCCGTCGAGCAGCACCCAGTCGACCGCGACGTCGCGCACACCGTGGCGCGCCGCGTGCCGCTCGAACAGCCGCTGCTTCTCCATCACGAGCAGCGGCAGGTACAGCACGCCATAACCTTTGGAAATCCGCACCGCGCGCGGCTTCGCACGCACGAGCGCAGGCACGGCGAGCACGCCGATGCCGGCGGCGATCAAGGCGCGGCGGCGCGGCGAGGTCGTCATGCGCCGGCCTTCCCTGCACGCGCGGCACGAGCGGCAAACGCCAGGCGGCTGGGGCCCGCGTCGCCGCACCGGCGAGCGCAGGCCGGCGACGCGCTGCACCGCGCGTTCGTCGCACCCGTTTGCTGCTGCATGTTGCCGTCTCCTGTGGTTCTGGTATTAATGGCCGTCCTTGCATCGTCCGGCTCTACACAGGTTATCGACCGAGTCTGAGAAAATGCTGACATCCCGGCCCCGGGAAAACCCCTAACCCACCCACCTGCGAAACGGCACCATGCGCATTCTCGTCGTGGAGGACGATGCCGAAATCGGCGCGGCGATCCGCAGCCGCCTGACGCGGCTCGGCCATGCCGTCGATCTCGAAACCGACGGCGCGACCGCGCACGGGCTGCTGCGCGTCGAGCGCTTCGACCTCGTCGTGCTCGACGCGAACCTGCCCGGCATGGACGGCTTCACGGTGCTGCGCCACCTGCGCGCATCGGGCAGCACGACGCCCGTGCTGCTCGTCACCGCGCGCTCGGCGATCGACGACCGCGTAAGCGGCCTCGGCCTCGGCGCCGACGACTACCTGGTGAAGCCGTTCGACTACCGCGAGCTCGATGCGCGCGTGCAGGCGCTCTTGCGCCGCAACAGCGGCCACGCGAACGACGTGCTGACGCTCGGCGGCCTCGTGATCGACCGCAGCAGCCGTCTCGCGGAACTCGACGGCCAGCCGCTGTCGCTGTCGCGCCAGGAATTCGCGCTGCTCGAGATCCTTGCCAGCCGCCCGCAGCGGATCTTTTCGAAGGACGAACTGCTGAACCAGCTGTTCAGCTTCGGCAACGAGCCGACCACGAACGCGGTCGAGCAATACGTGACCCGCGTGCGCAAGAAGCTGCAGGGCAGCTCGGTCGAAATCCGCACCGCACGCGGGATGGGGTATCAGATTGCGGCGCACTGACTGGTTCCCGAAGACGCTGTTCGGGCGCACGCTGCTCTTCATCGCGCTCGTCGTCGCGACCGGCGCGCTCGCGCTCGCGGCGATCGCACGCTACTACGCGGGCGTCGCGGCCGAACGCGCGTACGACCAGTTGCTTGCGGGCGCATCGATCCAGGTCGCGGAAAACCTCTACGTGCAGGGCGGCGTGCTCGCGCTGAATCCGCCGGTGGCCGCGCTGTCGACGCTGTCGCGCTACGACCTCGTCTACTACAAGGTGGTCGATTCGCGCGGCATCGTCGTGGCCGGCTACAACGATCTCGCGAGCCCCGCGACGCTCGCCGCCGCGAAGCAGGGCCCCGCGTTCGCGAACGGCCTGTACCAGGGGCACCGGATCCGCACTGCGACCATCGCGCGCTACATGCCCGAGGAGAGCACGCCGGGCTGGGCGCTCGTGACGGTTGCGCAAACCACCAATGCGCGCCAGCAGCTCACGAACGACATGAGTTTCAAGGTGTGGACGCTGATCCTGCTGATGAGCGTGCTCGCGATCGGCGCGAGCGGCCTCGCGATCCGGCGCGGCCTGCGTCCGCTCGCGCAGATCGGCACGATCATCGCCGCGCGCGACCCGGCCGACCTGCGGCCAGTGGCCGTCGACACGCCGAGCGAGATCGACGCGATCATCGGGTCGATCAATGGGCTGATGCACCGCCTCGCCGAGCGGATCAACGCGATGCAGCGCTTCATCGCCGATGCCGCGCACCAGATGCGCACGCCGCTCGCGCGGCTCGACGCGCAGATCGAGCTGCTCGACGGCGAATCCGATCCCGCTCGTCACGCAGCGCGGCTCGATGCGCTGCGTGCGACCTCGTCGGACGTCGGCCGGCTCACCGGCCAGCTCCTCAATCATGCGATGGTGATCCATCGCACCGAGGCCGTGCCGCCGCAACCCGTCGAACTCGTCGCGCTCGCGAAGGACGTGCTCGGCCGCGCGATTCCGCTCGCGGGCGAGCGCGATGTCGCCGTCGCGTTCGCGAGCGACGCGCCGCTCGCGTGGATCGACGGCGATGCGATCAGCCTGCAGGAAGCGCTGTCGAACGTGCTGCACAACGCGCTGCTGCACGGTCACGCGGACGACATCGTCGTGTCGGTCGCGACGCAGGGCAACGCCGGCGATACTGTGACGCTGACCGTCACCGACAACGGTCGCGGGATTCCGCGCGAGCACTGGGACGCCGCGCTGCAGCCGTTCGTGCGGATCGCGCCGGACGGCAGCGAGCGGCGCACGGGGTCGGGCCTCGGGCTTGCGATCGTGCAGGAAGTGATGAAGGCGCACGGCGGGCGCGTCGGGTTTGCGTTTCCCGAGGCGGGCGGGTTTGCGGTAGTGCTGACGTTTCCGCGCGCGGCGGGGAGCGGCGAGGAGGAGGCATGAACCGACGGACCCGGGCCGGTTCATGCACATGCGAGGCAGGCGCTCAATCGTCGCTGTCGTCATCGAAGCGGTTGCGCTCCGCATGCCGCGCGACCAGCCGGTCCAGCTCGTCATACTGACGATCGCAGAATAGCCGGCACAACGTATCGACATCCGCGCGCGTGTCGACGTCGATCGTATCGACATGCTGCTCCAGCTTGCCCTTGCCGATCCCGAACAGCCCCTTTTTCATCCTCATCGAGACGGCATTCAGCTGGAAGCCGTCCGCATGCGCATCGCGCAGCGCGGTCACCCACAACTCCCGCTGATCGTCGACATGCTGCAGCACGAGGGCCGGCAACGGGCCGTCCTGCTTGTCGTCCCATTCGGCATGCTGCGCCGCCCACGGGAACGCGTCGAACGCCTGCGTGAACGACGGATAATCCGTCGCGCCCTGCGGATCCAGTTGTTCGAATGCGTAGCCGACTTTCTGAACGGAATAGGTCAACATGGTGCGGCGCTCCCGGTGGCGGTGATGGCGACTGAGCGTCAATCTACCTGACAATCCGGCGTCTATCACCGTTTTTTGCCCCGCCGCCCCGCCCGCTACGCCGCCACCGCCTCCCCGCCGAGATACGCATCGCGCACACGCTCGTCGTCGAGCAGCGTCTTCGCGGGCCCTTCGAGCACGACGCGTCCCGTCTGCAGCACGTATCCGTAATGCGCGATCTCCAGCGCGAGGCTCGCGTTCTGTTCGACCATGAACACGGTCACGCCCTGCCGGTTGATCGCGTCGATCAGCTCGAGCACCTTGTCGACATAGAGCGGCGACAGCCCCATCGTCGGCTCGTCCATGCAGATCAGCTTCGGCCGCGCCATCAGCGCCCGCGCCATCGCGAGCATCTGCTGCTCGCCGCCCGACAGCGTGCCCGCGCGCTGCGTCAGCCGTTCGCGCACACGCGGAAACAGGTCGAGCACGCGCTCGTAGTCCTCCGCCACCGCAGCACGGTCGCCACGCGTGTACGCGCCCATCAGCAGGTTCTCGCGCACGCTCATGTCGCCGAACAGCCGCCGCGCCTCGGGCACGGCTGCGATCCCGCGCCGCACGCGCTGCGGCGTGGCGAGCGCCGTCACGTCGTCGCCGTCGAAGCGCACGACGCCGCGGCGCGGCCGCATCAGCCCGAGGATCAGCTTCATCGTCGTCGACTTGCCGCTCGCGTTGCCGCCGAGCAGGCTGACGATCTGCCCGCGGCCCACTTCGAAGTTCACGTCGAAATGCACCTGCACCGGCCCGTAGAACGTGTCCAGGTGTTCGAGTTTCAGCAGCGCATCGGTCATGGTCGTGTCGGGTCCGGAAGAAAGTGCCGTCATGCGGCCGCCTGTGCCGTGCGGTCGGCCGGCGCGCCGCCCGCATGCCGGCGGCCGAGGTACGCCTCGATCACGCGTGGATCGTGCCGCACGTCGCGCGGCGCGCCTTCGGCGATCTTCACGCCGTTGTCGAGCACCATCACGCGGTCGGACACGCGCATCACGAGTTCGAGCTTGTGCTCGATCAGCAGGATCGTCAGGCCGCGCGCCTTCAGCGACTGGATCAGCTGCAGCATCTCGGCCGTCTCCGTCTCGTTCATCCCGGCGGTCGGCTCGTCGAGCAGCAGCAGGCGCGGGTGCAGCGCAAGCGCGCGGCCGATCTCCACGCGCCGCCGGTTCGCATACGACAGGCTGTGCGCCGGATGATCGATGCGCGGCGTCAGCCGCTCGCCGAACCCGGCGACGATCGCGCGCGCCTCGTCGCGCAGCGCGGCTTCCTCGCGCCGCAAGATCGGAAGAGCGGCGTGTAGGGAAAGGGTGTATGGCATGGTGTCGATGGAGGGGGGTGGCGGGGGGGTAGAAAAAAGAAGGAGGCGCGTGTACAGGAGGAGGTGGCA
>NZ_JAAGPC010000078.1:0-240 GCF_017104595.1 Burkholderia sp. Tr-20390
TGTGTATCTAGTTATCACGTGTTACGTTGCTAGTTTATATCTCACGACAGTGCTTATCTTATGTGACGTGCGTGACGTAGCTACAAGCTGTTGTAGTGGTGTGAACACATCAACTATCTATTCTGCTAGTGCACATGCTGTTTATAGCTTCATATGTAATTGTTAGCATATTCTCTATGTATATTTTTTGTTTCCACTATCTGTAGTATTTTTTTTGTTTTTTTTTTTTTTTTTTTTCAC